>JAFGWI010000227.1 GCA_016937215.1 Spirochaetales bacterium
GAGGCGCGCTTTTTTCGCGCCATGCTGGTCATAAATGCTACGCATTTATTGCTCGCATATGCATCCCAAGGATTTCGAAGCGAAGCGAAGTTATGGAAAGCCTGGCCTGCTGTAATGAAATGAAAGCAGTAAACGCCCAACGTAACAACCAGCTAAACAAATATCTTTATTTTATACTTTTAAAATTTAAATATGAATCCAAAATGGACGGCTGGTCTTCCATAAAGCCTGCACTTTTGGTTATACTTGGCTCTGATTATGGCAGTTAATGAGGAATTCAAGGTTAATTTTTATGAGCTATTGGGCATTGACACTAATGCCGGGCTTGAGGAGATAAAAAAAGCTTACCGTCGCTTGAGCAAGCTCCATCATCCTGATTTAACGGGAGAGGAAATCAGCGAGATTCAACTGCTTCTGAATGAAGCTCGCGATGTGCTCTGCGATGAAGAGGCCCGCTCGCGTCATGATGAATATTGGGCCCAGGTGAACGAACGCTACGAAGAGGGTGAGGAGCTTGATTCCTTTGAGGTCCGGGGCAAGGTTGAGCCGGCCGGGCCTGCTCCGCCCAATTATTCCCGGGTCCAGGAGATTTTGCGTAAACGCCTTGCCAAAGCCCTGGAAGAGGCTGAGGAAGCCCTTCGAGCCGGATTAAAAGCGCGGAGGGGCGCGACCTACAAACGCCTTTTAAAGGAACAGCGCCAACCCCGTTTTAATGGGTTTCTCTTTCTTGCTTTGACCCTTGGCTGCCTTGTTTCCGGTTTTTTCTTTATGCCCTTTTTTGTTTTGGCCATCGTTCCTTTGGGATTGTTTATTGCTCGAATTCGCGACGCCATGAACTCAGAGGAAATAGCCATTTTCGGCCCTTTTCGAAAACAGCGCTTAAGGGAACAGGCTGGTGTCATTTCCCGTTCAACCTTGAATCAGGAGCTTCGGCGCTTGGAATCTTATTACGAGAAGCTCGATTTTATCATGAAACTGCTTCGTCGTCAGGAAAGGGTAGGCCAAGCTGATAAGCTCCTTTTTTCAAAATTGGCCATTTGTTTTTATATGCTCGATTTCCGTCCTGTGAGCTATGAAGCCAAAAAGGCAGTCATGATTTTCAGGGACCAGGAGCGCCAATACTTTATCCATGGCTTTAGTCTTTATAAAGAGGCAGTGGATGTGGGCTATGTGAAATCCCTGATTCGGTCCATGAAGCGCCGCGGGATATCCCAGGGCTTTTTGTTTTCCTTGTCTGGTGTTTCCGCCGTGGCCCGCACCTTCGCCCAATTCAATCACCTTCAGGTTTACTGCCGTGAGGAGATTCTTCACTGGCTGGCTCAGGCCACTCTTTCCAGGCTGCCAGGGCTCGACACTAACATAATCGGCGGTTTGGATGAATTGTGGGCTTTTTTAAAGAAAATTACCCTTGAGACACCTTCTGAAAAACCATAATCTTTGGTTCTTTTAAATATTCTTCTTCCATTCTGAATTAAAATTAACGATACTATTACTTATACTATGGGAATTTCTGTCACTTTTACCGATGACAAATTGATCGCCGTGATCAAAATCAAACTGGAGAAAAAGCAACAGGTTTCAAAAGATAAGCTTTTGGCCTATCTCTCAAAAGAGCGATTTGCCTGCGAATGGTCACAGGGCCAGATCGAAGAGGAAATCACTTTATTTAATGATTCCGATGATCTTGTGTTAAAGCTGCCTGTTCTCCACGATGAATACAAGAAATTTCAGGACAGAATGAATCTGCTAATATCTCCCGATGAAATGCATGTTTATATCCGGCCAAAGGGTCCTTACCAGTTTAATTTTGAAATCCAGTTCAAGCATATCCATCGCATGATGAAAATGGCCAAAATTGTGTACGGAACCATTGATGAAAACATAAACAAGGTGGTGAAGGGCCTGAATGACCGTTCCTTTAAGGAAAAAACATTGATTGCCGAAGGCAAGCCCGAGGTAATGGCAACTGACGGCTCATTTTTGTTGCTGCCAGATTTTACCGAGGAACTGGTGATAAATCGGGTCGTTCGTTTTGGGGCCAATAAAAACACACAGAAAATGCAGGCTTTGAAAACCGCTCATCCTGTTTTAAAAGGAACTGTTTTGCTCAAGCAGTATCCGGCTGTTAAAGGAGTGGAGGGCGTGAGTGTAACGGGAAAAAAAATTTGGGGCGAAAATAATCGCAAGGCAGTCAAGGCTCTGGTGGTGAATGTCAGTAAAAATGTGATGCAGCAAGCCAAGGATGGTCATGCTGAATATATTTCCCAGGTAAATGGAATAGGATATTTTATTAATAATCAGATCATTGAAGTGGAAGAGATTTTTGACGGGGGTTTTGAAATCATTATTTCTGAAGACAAGATGTCGGCCGAAGCTGTTCTTCATCCCCCCAAAGGCGGAAATCCGATTTCTCAAACTAAAATCTTTGAAGAAATCGGTAAAAAGGGAATTGTACATAATCTTTTAGCCACTGATCTGAAAAAAGCCCTGGAAGAAGCTAATCAGGATGATGGAGGAAAACCGCGGAAGGTCCTTATTGCCCAAGGGACCCCTCCGGTCAATGGGCTCGATGGCCAGATTCGCTGGAACATCCATCTGGATTTATTTTATAAGCCCGCCATACAGCAGGATGGCTCGGTGGATTACAGGGGCGGCAACCGCTATCCCTTTGTGCGTAAAGGCGACCTTGCCGGTGTGTGGTATATGGCAACCAAGGGCCGCAAAAAAGGAAGCAATGTGCTTGGGCAACCAGTGGATCCCCAGGATGGTGAGGATATTTCCCTGAAGCTGGGAAATCTTTTTGAATTTGTTGATGAAGAAATGGATAACAGACCCATAAAAACCATGACCTCCAAGGTATCCGGTCTGCTCCGTGTGAAGGGCAATGATATTTCTGTGGAACCTGTTTTTGAAGCAGACAAGATCGATTATTCAACAGGAAACATCGATTTTGACGGCATTGTGATTGTGAAAGAACAAATTTCAGATGGTTTTCATGTGAAAGCCACAGGCGATATTCATATAAACGGCAATGTGGGCGCCTGTACCCTGGAAAGCGAATCGGATATTCATATCAAAGGCGGAATTAACGGCAAAAACAAATGCCGCATTATATCGCGGCAGAATGTGTTTGCCAAATTTGTGGAAAACGCTTCGATTTCCGCGCGCAAGGGGGTTTATATCACCAACCATAGCGTGCTCTCGGAATTAAAAGGCGGTGAGGAGGTACAGGTCGGCATCAAGCGGGTGAAAGGGCGCGTTCTCGGAGGAAAGCTCTCTGCCAAAAAAGCCCTTAGGGTCGATTTAGTGGGAAGCGAGAAATCGACTTCCGAGGCTCTGCTTTGGGCAGGAGTGGACAAGGAAGTCTATGATCAGCACGAGCAAACGAAAAAATCCCTTGAGCAATTGAAAATTGACATCACCAAGACCCAAAAGCGAATCAACGAAGAAGCGGAGCCGGGGTTAAAACAAGGGCTTGAAGCCAGCCTGAAACAGCAGCTCGAAAACATGAACCAGCTTCAAGAAGATCTGGAAGCCCTGAAAAACGCCATGTTTGATGAAAGCGGCGTCATTGAAATCCGGGAAAAAGCCAAAGCCTATACCCAACTGATTATTGCCGATAAAAGCTATGACCTGCGAGTGGCAGCGGAAAAAACCTGTTTCAAGCTGGCAAAAGACTTGATTGTAAAAGAGCCCTTTGCCAAAAAACGGTAACAGGGGCTTCAAATCCCTTGAACGTCATTTCATTATTGAAAATTTTTAGACTCTTCTATATTATATTTAAGGTTTGAAGGGTAGCAGAATGTTGAAATGAATTTGTTTCAGCTTCTTTTGAATAGTCAGGGTGTTCCCCGGCCTGTTTCATTCAGAGCCAGGGCTCTTGTATAAAACAGGCCGGGTCGGGCTTTGCCGCCCCTCCGCTGTCGCTTCGACCCCCTTTTCCGCTAAAAAGCGCGGAAAAGGGGTTTTTCCAGGTTTTTTGAAAAAAACCTGGAAAGGGCTCTAATCCCTAACACTGAAAACCACAGCAGCCATTTTGCATTTGAAGGTTTTTGAAATAGATTATGGGGGGGGCTGATAAAAAACACAGTGGAATCCTTCAAACGCAAAATAGCTGCTTCCATTCTTTTGAGTGCAAGTTTCATTATTGAAATTAACACTTTGAAGCGGAATGACTGAAATAATATAAGGCCAACATGAAAAAAACACTTGCACCTGTAACAAAAACACGGATTTTTGCCACTCCCGCTTTGATAGGCAACAGTAATCATTCATTTGAAGATTTGCTTGGCTTTTTATTACCCCAAAGAAAAGCACGCGTTCTTTCCTTTCATCATCGCGATGACCGTTTGCGCGCATTGTGGGGCGAATTGCTTAGTCGCTCGATTATCCGCGAGCATCTGGGTGAAGCCTTTCAGAACCGGCAATACGGAGTGAATGAGTGCGGAAAACCCTATCTGGAATCGCGAGAAGACTTCCATTTTAACGTGACCCATTGCGGTGAGTGGGTTTTCCTGATTGTGTCGCCCTTTAGCTGCGGGATTGACTGTGAAAAACTGAAGCCCATCAACCTGAAAATGGGGCGCCGTTATTTCACACCCGAAGAAGCGGACTATATTGAATCACTACCCAAAGATCAACAGTCATTGGCTTTTTTCAGGATCTGGACCCTGAAAGAAAGCTACTTGAAAATGCTGGGAATCGGTCTCACCAGGGGCATGAAGTTTTTTTCAATCATTCCAGACCAAAGTATTGGTTTTGATGGCAAGGCATTGGAACAAGAACCCTTTATTTACACTATACAATGGCAGGGAAATTATGTGCTGAGCGCAATGGCTGCCAAAGCAAAAAAAATCCTGGCACCAATAATCCGGAGCCAGGACGAGGTGCTCTCTGTTTTAAGCAAAACCAATGGAGCCGATAAGTGAGCATCCGGGCCATTGATCGGGAACCACCAAGAGGGCCGTGTCTTGCTGGGCCCATCAAGAAGATGCCCCGGAAGTGATTCATTTGTCGAATATCAACTGCTCTTTATTGATAATATTGCTCAGACAAAAGGGTGGGTATGGTGTGCCCTAAAAGCAGATAAACAACATTCTTCACCAGGCAGCCATAATTTGTGTTTAACTTGTCTAAACTCTTTATGAACCTGCTAGGCGAGTTGAAATAATCGAATCATGGTGAAGCAACAATTTCTACAGCCTAAAGGCCCGGTCAGATAAGACCCCGGGCTTATGTGGCATCCTCCGATACAGTTTACACATGGCAAATAAGAAAATATTGTCTAAAGCTAAATAAGCATTTTTATAGATAGCTTTATGGAAAGTTTTTGGAGCCGGTTATTTAAAAAAAGCTGGCTTTTGGTTTGAAAGCCAGCCTGGTTTATTGATGCATTGATGGTTTCTCAATTTGTGTTGAGAGTCAGTTTTTGTTTTTTATGGCCTCTTCATGCCCGATTTGTCTGTTATTTCCTGTGGACAAGGCACTTCTTTTCGAATAATTCTGGGGTTATCGGCTGCCTGGTACCAGTCAATAAACCAATCGAGCCCCTCAGCCATCTGGGTCAAGCCCCTGCTTCGAAACAGGGAATTGTTTCTTTCCCTGAGGCATTTTTTAAGGGCCTCAAGGTCCTGATAACCGTGTTCATTCTGGCAGGCTGATAACAAGCCGCCGTATTGAACACCCAGTTCATCCGCGGGTATGCCCCATTGGGTTGAACAGGCATTATAAAGGCCGACCCCGCCGCCGGGAACCAGAATATCAACCTGGCCGTTGGCAACATCATAACCAATATTAATGGCCTGGATTATCATTTTCTTTCCCTGAATGGCTTCAGCGCCTGGGCTCCAGGCATAATAACCTTCACCGGTAAATTCCAGTTCAAAGCATCTGCCGCAGATATCTCCGCTGCTTGTCGCTCCCCAGCCGTAGGAAAGGTTTTCGTTAACAGCCCAGGGAACCATTTTGTAGCATTGAAAAGCAGGACCATTGGCACCGCATGCGCTGTTCAGAATGGGATCGGACTGCTCGGTAACGCCATCCTTGGCGCAGGTTTGTAAAGGGGGCATCACGTCGGGAAGATTGTTTGGCCAGCTGCAGTGTGGTTTGCAGCAGTCCCAGTAGCGGGTGGCGTATCCATTCGCTCCTGGGATAGGTGTTATGGGGTGCGGGACTGTATTGGGGTCGCATGTGCCGATTAGTTTCCAGGCGAATTCAGCTCCTGAAAAGTCTTCGGGATTTTCGTTCACAGTATACCACTTTTGTTCATATAAAATGCCTTTGTAAATAACACGACCTCCTGATCCTGAGTAGGTTGTGTTGGCAGACCAGGTGGAATATCGGGAGCAGTCAACACTGCCTGGCTCCACTGTTTGTTCCGGGGGATCAGTTTCTTCCGGCAGGTTGGTGGGAGTAGATGAGCCTATTGGTGTGGGTGTAAGATTACAGCCGGATAAAGTATCAAGTATGCCGACATAGTACTGGGCAACAAGAAGAGTGTCCACAATATTAATGGCCCCGTCTCCACTGACATCGGCGACCGAAGCGTCAAAAACAGACAGATTCAGGCCCACATAGTACTGGGCAATAAGAAGCGCGTCAACAATATCCACGACATTGCTTGAATTGACATCTCCGCATTCCTGGGAGAAAATCTGTCCAGTGCAGAAAACAAGACAGATAAGGATCAAAGCTATTTGTTTGATTTTAAAATTACCAGATTTCATTTGATTTACCCTCTTTTTGTTTTTTATTTGATCAGCTAAAAATAATAGCTGGATTTTACCACCTCAGGGGTCAGAGCTGTGCCAGAGCCCAGCCCGTGCCCTTTCAGGGCTGGGGCCAAGCTCCAGAAACCAATCAGCTAAACAAAGTCCCTAGTCCTAATGCTTTTGTTCGTATTTTTCCTGACCCATAGCCAGAAAAGGGATTCCCTTATCCAGAATATTTTTGTGTATTAATTATCATAACCCAAATTACTCAAAAAAACAAGATCCATAATTGCCTTTGTTGTTTCAGGGAAAAGCGATGACTGTGAATATTCCTGGAATCGGGTTGAAGAATCTTTATCAGGCAATGCGCTATAGGTTTGATTAAAGCAGATACAGATTTTTGATCCCACATTCCGCAGTGAATTTAGGTAATTTCTTATATTATTTAGAGTTAAGAATTTGCGATTTGCAAAATCGCCGTTTCTATTTCTCTATAATATAAGAAATTACTATTTTAGTGCGGAAAGTGGGTTTGATCGTTAATCCCGGATAATATGATTCAGAAAAAAAAGCCATAGATAGCTGAGAACTATCTATGGCTGAATGATTCAAAATTGGGGTATTCTATTTGCTAAGCTTATATCAACAAAAAGCCTCAATCAACTTAACATAGTACTGTGCCGTGAGTAAGGCGTCAACAATATTTACAATGCTGTCGCAATTAACATCGCCATTGGCTTCGATAAAAGTACCGCTAATGGGCATGGATACATAGTACTGAGCCATTAATAAGGCATCAACGATATTGACTATTTGGTCATCGTTGACGTCGCCCAGGTTTTTTGTTTGTTGATTATTTGCCAGATCCGCGATTTCGGAGTCACTGAGAGCGCGGTTGTATATTCTGAAGTCATCAACAGAACCTTCCATATAGGGGTCATTAGGCCATTGAGAGCGGCCGATGTAATTATTGGCTGTATTGCCCATATCCGCGGGGTTCAGGGTCATGGCTGTGTTGCTGCCTGCTTCCTCGCCATTAATATACATGATCGCCACATTAGCCTGTTTGGTTATGGCTATGTGGGCTAATGTGTTTGCCTTAAGGGCGATTGAGCTGTTTATTCCCTGTTCACCTGAATTTCCGGTTAGCGTAATGGCGAAATAGGGTAGATCGGTCTCACCCGAGGCCATGGTCAGCATCATGAAAATCTCGGTGCTGCTGCCGAAATCGAATATACGCGTCCAACTGCTAATGCTGTTTATATTAACCTTGCAGGCGATTGTAAAATCATAGAGATCACTGGTGATTCCCGCGGGTAAAGAAGTATACTCGTCACTGCCGTTGAAACTATAGGGGCCGCCGTTCCACACAGGATCCTGTTGCGCTGCGGGTGTAACAACAGGTGTTGGTTCCGGGGTGGGTGTGTAATTTTCTGATCCTGTAAACCTCCACCAGTTCAAATTAAATAAAAAATCAGACCCGCCGGTGAAACAGAGGAAAAGGTCCTTGAGTCCGCTGGCGCCGCTCACTGTGGTGCTCACGGTGGTCCAGTTCTGCCATCCTCCGGTTCCGCTAACAGTACATGTTCCGATAAGGGTTCCGGTTTGGCTGCCCAGGCGAAGTTCGATTTTTCCTCCGCTGGTGTTTGAAGCGACCCTGGCTTCGAAGCCGCTTGCGCCTGAATCAAAATCCACACCTTTGATTTTTATCCAGTCGCCATTTTCAATGTTGGCGACATTCATTCCACCCTCATCGCATTTTTCGGTTTCGATACCCGATTCCAGGCAAATGGTTTCTGCTTCCACTGTTTCGTAAGGATTAAGGTTTTCTATTTGCGGGGGCCCGCTACTCGTCATGTTGATTGTCGGAATGGTTCCGTCGCTGCGATAGGTGAATTCCTCAACGCATACGGAGCGGTGAAATCCGCCGCCGCCTGGTAACGCGGCATTGTGATAGAATAAATAGGACCTGTTTTTATAGTGCGCGACCCCAGGATGATTGGTAAAGGAACCGCCCTGGGTTGGCATTATTTTACCTCGGTAAGTCCAGGGGCCAGTGGGCCCGTTGCTTGTTGAATAGCCTATGTGTTCGGAAATCGGCCCTCCGGCAAAAATCATATAATAGAGATTATTTCGCTTGTAAAACCAGGGGCCTTCTTCGTAGGTGGTTGACCTTTCAGCGTCACCGGTTCTGGTTCCAAAGCTGGCTGTTGTAAGGGGGATTTGTTGAATACCGCCTGAATAGGAAATCATATCATTATTCAGTTTCACATACCAAAGGTTGGGATTCCCCCAGTAAAGATAGGCCTGGCCATCATCATCAATAAACACGGTCGGATCGATGTATCCGAATGCGGCCATCAAAGGACGTCCGATTGCATCTTTGAAGGGACCAGTCGGGCTGTCAGAAACAGCCACACCAATGGCATTCCCTCCGTTTTTCTGATTAATGGGAACATAAAGATAAAACTTCCCGTTTCTGGGAACGCATTGAGCTGCCCAGGCGCTTCCACTGGCCCAGCTGAAATCAGTATAAGCAAGAGGCGAACCATGATCAACCCAGTTGGCCATATCGCTTGTTGAATAAACACGCCAATCGTTCATGGTGAAAAAATTGTTGATGATCTGATCTTCATCGTGGGTCGTGTAAACATATAGTTTGTCATCATATACCATTGGCGCTGGGTCGGCTGTGTACAGGGTTTGCACAATGGGATTTTCCGCGAAGCTATTGACGCTGATAAAAAACAGCATCAAGGCTCCCGTTTGTAAGAATTTTGGTTTCCTTCGCATTTTTAAAAACTCCTTTTTAAAAATAGTTTTGTTTCTTTTTGTTTTCTTGTATAAAAGCCTTATATAATCGAATTTTATTAGGAATTGTTATTTGGTCTAAAACTTTTAAAGGCTTTTTTGGCTATCCATATAAAAAATAAGCGGCAAGGAAATTTCCCTGCCACTGTAAAAATCAGTATTTCAAGAGATTAGCAATTAAAATCGCTGATCGCCCCAACGTATTTTTGGGCAATTAGCAAGGCATCAATAATATTCACTGTGTCATTACAGTCAACATCAAGACACTCAGGTTTTGCTACGTTATAGCTTGGATCAACATAGTAGCTGGCAGCCATCAAAGCATCAACAATATTTACGACACCGTCGTCATTACCATCGCCCTTTAAAGTGCAGCCAGGATCCTGCCCGCCGATTCTGATTGTTCCGTCTATTGTATTTGCTCCCACATTTTTTGTTTCAGCATCGGTAAGCATGTTGATATTGATTGAAACATAGGTATTACCTTCCAGAGATCCTGCTTTGAAGAACAGGGTGAGGAAGTCAAGACCGGTTCCAGGACCAACACCGGTTACATCAAACCCCGTAATGGAGATAGTACCAGATACTCCCGCGTTAGAGGCAGCCATGTAGCCCTGTGTGCCGGCTTTTGCACCATCTTTATTGGCTGCTGTATCCACGGTGATATAGCTGGGATCATATTTTACATCGATTCCGTATGATGCAATGGCTCTATTGTCAGAGGACAGGGCAACGCCTAAGGTGAAGCTGCTGTTAGCTGCCACATTCTTTGTAAGCGGAGAAATGGCCAATTGGGCTTCAGCTGGAGGAGGAGTTGTTGGATCCGGTGGTGTTGTGGTTGTGACAGCCGCGGTCGGGAACTGGATATATCCTGAGCAGTGCATCATTTCGGAAAATGAGCCGCCGCAGGAACTATCCTGCCAAACACCTGTGTTGATTTCCTGGTCCTCTGCCTGGTAAGTTGTTCCATGGTAAATAATATAGTCGAGCTGTACGTCCATGCCGTTATCAACGTTGTCATCGTTGGTGTAATGAACCTCTACCAGACCGTTACCGCTTGTTACATAATCTGACATGGTTGTTGTAAGGGTAAAGCTGGCAACAGTAGAACCGTCAACCTTGATATCAAGATTCTCACCGCCAACAGTGCCCGCGGCTCTCACGATGATCGCGTCCGGACCGAGGTCTGGTGTGGGTGTTGGAGGATCGGTTGGAGTCGGGGGAGGCGTTGGAGTGCCCACATCAGGTCGTTGTGCCATGTAATTCTTGATCCATGTCAAAGCAGGTCTTTCATTTCCGTTTGAGTACATGATCCAGGCATTGTTTCTCCAGTGGTGGCCTTCAAGGTATCCCCAAAGGGTCAAACCGGCAACAGCCTGGTGCTCATAAAAAAGCGGGAACAATTGAGCGTATTTGTCTGATTGTTGTTGTTCGCTGTTCATGACAATGTCCATCTCGGATACATAAATCGGTATGCCTGTGTTTCCCAGTTCCGTTGTTCGGCTTCTGATGGAGTTGATATCAATACTTTCAAGACCATGGTTCTGAATGCCGATACCGTCAATCAGGTTTCGTGTTTTAAGGATAGTAACAAGCTTAACATAATCACTTACTGCGGTCCAGCCTTCAATAACGTTATATTCGTTAATGAGAAGTAACGAGTTTGGGCAGTATTGTCGTGCCTTTTCAAAGGCCCAGACTACCCAGTCCCAGCCTGTTGAACCATTGCCGCCAATGGCATCTTTATAAGGCGGGGTTACATGGAACATCTCGTTAACAACATCGATCATTTCAGTGTCAGGATAGCGTTCTCCATAGAGTCGTATCCATTCTTCAACTTCTTCCTTTTGTTCGTTTGCCGGCAGGTTCTGTATCCATTGTGGCCATTGAGAACCCCAGACAAATACATGGTGTTTGTAGGGAAAACCCTTGTCCCTGGTCCATTTGTACATGGCATCCATGGTGGTCCAGTTCATTCTGTCCCGGCTTGGTTCCGCTGAATCCCATTTACCGGCATTTTCAGCTGTCAACTGATTCCAGTACTGGGAAAATTTGAGTGGCTCTGAGCCACCGTACCAGATGTTTCCTACCCATTTTTCCTTGTTCTGTGCCATCTGACCAAATGCTGAAAATGTGATCAACACCAGGCAGATAACCAAAGCAACGCGTATGAGTGCAGTTGGTACTAATTTGGTTTCGTTTGTTTTTTGATCCTTCAAATTTTTCATTTAAACCTCCATTTTGTTTTCTTTAAGTTAGATGAAATGAATGAATCTTTCGCGAAAAAAAATTAAAACTGAAAAAAACTGATACTTTATATGCAGATTTTTCAATTTTTTTTACCTTCCTTAATTTTTTATATTTTGTGAATGATTATTCACATGAAAATTCGTCTATGAGTCCAACATAATATTGTGCCACAAGAAGGGCGTCGACGATATCGATTTTTTGGCTGCAATTAACATCAGCCTTTTCTTCTATGAAAATACCTGAAACAGGCAGATTCACATAACGCTGCGCGATGAGCAAAGCGTCGACAATGTTGACAACACCATCATCATTCACATCGCCAGAAGCATGGGTGTTGTTACCCAGGGCCAGATCCCTTATCTCACTTGCAGATAAATGTCTGTTGTAAATAAAGAATTCTTCAATTTCCGCGTTCAAATAGGGGTCATGGGACCATTGAGAACGCCCGATGAAATTAAATGTGGTAAAGCCCAGGTCTGAAGGGCTCAAGGATACATTATTATTTCGGCCCGCTTCTTCGCCATTTATATAGAGAATTCCCGTGGAACCCTGTTTTGAGACTGCCAGATGCTGCCATGCTCCTGTTGGTAAAGCTGAATTGGCATTAATACCCTGTTCTCCTTCGGTACTGGAAATGGTAATGGTGAAATAGGGATAACCGGTTGTACCTGATTGGGGAGTCAGCATCATGAAACTATTGGTGCCGCTTCCAAAATCAAAAATTCTGACCCAGTCAGTAAGGTTGTTGAGCTTTACCCTACAGGCAATGGTAAAATCACCCACGTCGGTCAACATCCCGCCAGGCAAATCGCCGTATTCATCTGTGCCGTTTAAGCTGTAGGGTCCACCAGAAAAAATGGGATCATTCTGGGGTTCTCTTGTTACCACTGGTGTTGGAACCGGGGTAGGGGTTCCTTGCCCGGGCAACATATGCTGATACTCAGGTTCCAGACCAGCGTTATTGATTATAGCGAGTGCTTCAGCCGGCCAATTGGCATTGGGATACACATGAAGATTGGTGATCGAGCAATTGGGAGCTCCTGTTTGCTGGGAACTGCTGGTTGAATAAATATTATCATAATGATTATCATGCTTGCGGCCCCAATCATTCAATTCAAAATTATCCTGGCCTGGTACAATTTCAAATACAAGGTCTTTTCCTGTATACCCGGCAGTTCCTTCGTCGGGATGATAAACGCCCTGAAAATGGGTTGTAGAAGCCTTTACATAATTATAGCTTGCTTCGGAATTGGGCTGAGCACCGATTGTGTAAAAAGCGCCTGAATCGTGGAGGGTTTTCATGCATTCGATAACACGATTATAATTGAAGGTATTGTTTCTGCAAGATTTTGTTGGATTGTTCGGAACAGCCACTTCATCAAAATTACACCATCCCCAACCAACACTCACGGCACCGTAATTTGTACTTTCAATATGATTGTGAATAATCTTGAGAGTGTCCACAAAATAGGCTGTAATAGCCTGATGGGCCAAATACATATTGGTTGTGTCGAATATATAATTGTTGCTTATGGTGTTATTTTTACAAACACCTTCAACAGAAGGTGAATATTTTTCATGTTCTCCTCCGTCGCCTATATACAGGTGCTGGGGATGGCCGACTTGAATCCCAGAACCGCCGATGTCGGTAATGGAATTGCCGAGAATGGTACAATTGCTGACATCATTGATAAGGCTAATGCCTTCATTTCCGATGTGCTTAATTTTGTTTTCAATAAAGTCGATGGAATCGGCGCTCGTAACATTGATGACACCCAGCATAACATCAAAAACCCTGTATTTTGTGTTATGGTGATTTGAATCAGCAAAGGCCACATCAAAGGTTGAACTCTGCACCGTGGTTTTTCCATAGGACCCGCCAACCATGGGGAGTTCGGCCTCTGTGTTTGCAAAGGTGATTCCTTTAAAGGTAATATTTTTTACCCTGTTGGTTAAGGATGTCCCGGAAATTTCAATCAAGGTTTCTAACTTCGGCGCGTATACCTCGGCTGTGCTCATATTTTCGCCATCACGGTAGTAATACAAGGTTGAGGTTGACTTGTTAAAATAGAATTCGCCGGGGCTGTCAAGAAATTCATAGGCATTCTGAATAAAATGAGAACCACTTGTGGCAAAACCGGCATTCCAGCCCTGATTCATGGCAATTGCCGCAAAGGGCTGCTGGAATTTCAGAATACGGGAATTTCCTTCAGTGCTGATCTCTCTTACGCATACCAGATTCTGGTTCCAGGTGGTGCTGTTAATGATTTCAACATCCTCCGCGTTTTCCAGTAAAGGCACATCATTGGTACTGTATTTCGCGCCATCGGCTTTGGAACCGCTGACCCAGGCCCACTCAGCTTGTCCAGCTCTAATGCTGTAGGTCCCCCAGCTGCCCTGGCATGTCACTGTTTTTCTGGCCATAAAGGCTCGTTTTTCATTAACAATGAGAGTGCGCAATTTGCTGTTACGAACCAGTTGGGCTTTGTAAATATTCCCGCTGTGCTGGGTCCAGCCTGTGACCTGTTCGCCGCCGTTAAGCACAGGTTCTTCTCCAGGATAAGCTTCATAAAACACGGTATAACCATTTGTTCCGGAATCAGCAGGAGTGAGTACGATAGCTTTCTGAAATTCGTAATTCCCGCCGCGAAGAATAATGTGAATATCAGCTGTCATGTTGGAATTTACCTGCCTGACAGCTTGCTGGGCAGCTGAAAGTGTTAAAAAGGGCTGTTCAAGAGTCCCTGGATTAGTATCACTCCCATCCGGGGCCACATAAAATTTGCTTTGTCCATAAATCATACTTGCGCTTAAGGCAAGAAGACATAAAAAGAACAGTTTCTTTAAAGTTTGTTTTGGTTTCGCTTTATTAATTTTCATTTTTATCCTACCTATAGTATAAGTGATTTTAACCTCAATTTGCAATGAAAATATCTTGAACCATGGGATATTTATAACTCCTGGAAAATGATCCCTTTAAACTGAAATACGAATACACTTATATTTCCTTTCTTTAATTTAATCTCTTGAATACTGAAAAAAACTGATGTTTACCGATTTTAAAAATTCAGTCATTTTTAAAAATCGCTGAGAGATATTTATCAAGTCCTGTTGTATCAGGGCGTTGCCTGCCTCCGCGTTGCGTCAGCAGGCCCGGGCTTTCCAGGGCTACGCTCCGCTTCGACCAGAATGGCGGCGGAAAATCGCCGCCATTCTGTTGGCTGCGCCTGTTCTGAAGAACAGGCTTGCCCCCTTCCAATCCCTAACGCATCTGACATATTGGCTCATTAAAGCTTTTCAAATACCTCCTTTTTTTTTATTGCCAGCATCAATTTTTTTCCTTCGGGATATACAGGAAACAATCCGTTAATTCTTGAAATCGCCAAAGGCTATAACGACCTTTGCCTTGAGCTTCTATAATACGAAATAGACTATCTGCAGAATGAATCAATCATTCCGACATAGTACTGCGCGACCAAAAGGCCATCAACGATGTTAATCACATTATCACAGTTTACGTCTGCATTGGCTTCAATAAAAACACCGTTGATAGGTATACCGACATAACGCTGCGCGATCATCAGAGTATCAACTATGTTTATCACCTTGTCATCATTCACATCGCCAAGTAAGCCCTGAGGTTCTTGTGTTATATCAGCATTGGCAAAAGCAACCACATAGGCTAATATGGAATTCCAACCCAGAGTGTGTTCATTAGTGGTGAATTCTGCCTGGCTTTCTTCGTAGCATTTGGCCGGAAAAATGGAAAGGCCCTCGCCATTGTATTTATTTGGTCCTCCGGGCATTATGCCCTGGGGAATCCCGGGTAAGCCATCATAAGCCCAACTGGAGAAAATCAGTTTTATTGCATCATCACCGTACCCGGAAACAAAACTCTTTCGCATGGGGTTGGCGCCCAAAATCCAGTTCAGTGAAGAGCGGGTAAATTTTCCGGCTTCCTCTGGGTTTGCTCCGAAAATATGGGAACCGATCAAAACTTCACGGGAGCAGCCGAGAACGATGCTGTTGCTTCCCCAGTAATAATTGCCATTTTCAATAACATTTCCCCAGGGATTGGCTTTGTAACGATTCAATTTATTTTGCGCCCAGCTTGCAAAATGTGATTCAAACCAGGTTTTTATGGTACTGTCCTGACTTCTGGCTTTCATGTAATTATAAAAACCATTCTCCCATCCAAAGCTACCATCTCCACTTGGTGTTTCATAAAGTTTCTGGTAATTCGCTTTGATATAATCATGACAACTTGTATCGTTGGTTACCCGGAATAGTGCTGCCGCAGCCCAGAATCGCTCCCGCTGATCATCATCTGTTGCATAGGGCCCTTCGGGCGCGCGAATATTGTTGGGGTGCTGTTTTAGGAAATTCCATCCACCGATTGCCGCGCTGAGGCATTGCTGGGAAAAAGAAGAATCAAAATCTTCGTACAGTAGAGATGCATGAGCCAGAATACCAACTGCGCTGGCTGTATCGATTGTGGATTTGATGTTGGATACACCATCCTGAAAATCCATGATAACTCTGTTGCCCTCTGTAAAGTTTTCATCAAATGAAACTCGGCAGTAAAAACCACCGCTTTGTGCTTCTTGCATCTTCAAGATCCATTCCAGTTCCCATCTTACTTCATCAAGAATATCGGGTACCCCGTTTCCACTTTCGGGAATGTTGTTTTGATTGTCTTTAAAAACCTCTGGATAAAGTTCATAGGCGCTTAAAAGAGATGCGGCAGCCACGGCCCCTGTTACAATGTATTTGTTCGGGTCTCCGGCATCGTACCAGCCTTTGGAAACGTCCCTGATTATTCCGGGATTTGAAGCCATCGGACAATTGAAGTCTTCAGGTGTTTTATCCTGCCTGGGATAGTCGGTCACATAGGGTGCTGCCAAGTCAATATTGGCGCGTTGGTAAAAGAAATAGCGTGAAACATCTATCAGTAAATCTTCAAAAACATTGTTTCCTATTTTAAAGCGAGGTGAATTTTCAATGCCAGGGGCATCAACTGAAATATAATATTGGCCGGGTTGTCTGAAATCAGAAAAATCAGCTTTTAAAACAACTTCTCCCGAATCATATTGGTCGTACGCGCTGACCAGGGTGAGTTGTCCACTATAAGCAACAGAGTTGTTGGAAGCGTTTTTTAAATGAAATGCTGTGCCGGCTGCCGCATGGAAATCATCTTCAAAACCGGTCACAAAAGCATATTTCTCGGTTGCCTCCTGAAAACCGACCTGATTTACCTTAATCGCCGGAAAGGCTTCTTCTTTATCGGGTGATGTCAGTTTTAATTGATTAATCCATACACAAAAAGGTGAGTTGGTAACTCTGTCCAATAAAATAGCTTTTGCGTTATAAGGATCCATTCCCAGAGAGGGGCTAAGAATGTCTTTTAATGGAATTTTGATATGCTGCCAGTTGGTCGTTACTGATCCATATCTGCTCAGTTCAACAAAAATTGTTTTTTCAACACCCGATGCTCGTTCTTCGACATGGTCAACCGCACCGATTTTAAAATTTTCCCCTCCATCTCGTCCTTTTACATTGAATTCCAGATAACCATTAGGCACATAACGTGTTACATCATGACTGTTCCATTCAGCCATTACCAGAATAGCCGACATCCAGCCTGAAGTTAATTCATGTAATAGTTGGAACCGTATTGAAGGCAGGGCTTCGAAGGTTACTTGTGTATCCACCGGTAAATTACCATTGACAACTTCCAGCTCTCCGCCGCTTCCTGACCAACCACTTACTTTATCCTTGAATACATAAAAGTTGGGCAGGTCACGCCAACCCAGAGGGGCCTGGGCATATAATGTAATAAGATTAGTGAAGACAAGAAGGATACACAATAAAATCATTGCCAAGTTTTGTCTTTTCATTTTTCCTCCATTTTTTTGGCTTTCTTAAATAATTATTACTTTAAATTTCCCTATTTTCTAAATCAATTCCCTGGAAATCCTTTAAAACAGTTGCTCATGGGAATGGATGTTCTTTTAAATCCAAAATTGAAATTGCGCTTATTGAAATAAATGGCAATTTATTTTAATTCATCTAGACTCAAAAAAACAATTAACAATTAAACTTGGTTATCAGTCTTGCATAAAACTGGGTTGTCAGTAGGGCATCAATAATAAAATAATAAGTTTTCAGCCTGAATCAACCAGGCTAAAAACCTTTCATAACACAGTGGCTCTTGCCAAACTGAGGTTTTGCAATAATCACTAAAAAAGCGAATACAATATCTTGCTACCAAATAATCAGCTTTTTTTCTTTCGCTAGCCTCTGAATGCTAATGCCTGAATTCTGCAATTAGCTCAACTGACTAAGTATTTAACTTCATCAAACAGTAAAATCATGAAATTGAAAATGCCGTTTTCTTCGGAATTATTCCATACAGCTTATGCTGTCAATTAATTTTACATAAAATTGGGCGACTAACAGGGCGTCGACAATGTTAATGGTCGTTGAACAATCAACATCAGCATTTTTTTCTATAAAAACTCCGGTAATTGGCAGTCCTACATAATGTTGAGCGATGAGCAGGGCATCAACTATATTGATTATTCCGTCCTTATTTGCATCACCTCTCATTCCTTGTTGGCTTCCCTCGGCAAGTTCCTTTATTTCAGCTTCTGATATAGCTCTATTGTATATTCTGAAATCATCAATTGAGCCTTCAAGATAAGGATCGTGCTCCCATTGAGATCTGCCAATATAATTATACAGACTGTTTCCCATGTCAGAAGGCGATAATGTCATGCTATTGTTTTGGTCTATTTTTAAACCATTGATGTAAAGTGTTCCCGTGTTACCCTTTTTGGTAATCGCAATATGCTGGTCTGTATTTGTTGGAAAGGCTGTGCTGCCGTTGAGCCCTTGTTCGCCTTCAGTTCCGTTGAGGGTAATGCAAAAATAGGGGAGACCGGTTGCGCCCGATGCTGGAGTCATCATCATGAATATAGAGGTATTGCTTCCAAAATCGAATATGCGGCTCCATGGGGTGATGGCCGGTAAATTGACGCGGCAGGCAATTGTAAAATCGCCCAGCTCGTCGGTGAGGCCATTGGGCAGGTTTTCGTAGTCCGAGGTCCCCTTTAGAATGTAAGGGCCGCCTGTAAAAACAGGATTTTCTTGTGGTTCCGGCGTTGGTGTCGGAGCTGCTGTTGCTGTTGGACTCGGAATGTTTCCGGGATTGGCCGATGTTCTGATTCCCACTGAATCAACAACCAGTTTTCCGCTTATTAATTTAAAAATAACAGTGTGTTCGGCGTATTCTAGATCCTTTATCATGTAAGTTTGTCCTGTATCGCCGGTTTTCGCGGTTGCTGCTGATGTTTCGACGATTTGATTGTCCAGTGAAACTTCCAGCCTGGCAGAACCGTCGTTTGGCCCAATAATATCTATTCCAGTGCCTGTGAATGTATAACAAAGAGTGGCGTTCGCGCTTTGGCTTGTAGAAAGTGTGCGGTGGTAATTATACATGCTTTTACCGTTTTCATGAGCCCATGAACCTGTATAAATCAGCTTTTTAACAGGTGTGGCAGATAAATCATACATTTCCAGATTATCCAGTAATTCGCTATAATACGGAACTTTTCCTTCAATAGTTTCAACCTTGAGATTATCAAATCGGGTATAGTAATATCCGCTGGCCAGATCAACACGGCCAGATAAGCGGGGATTCGTATCAGTGTATGATGCCAGCTTGATATTATCCAGGTAGGCGGTTACCTGATTGTCCACGACTTCAAGGGCCAGCTTGTGCCACGCGTTATATGCTGTGTCAAAACCGCTGATAGTGACTCCGCCGGAGCCATTTGCAACATTTCCGTTTGCCACAGTGGTTCCGTCGACCTTTAGCATCCAGCCGCCGTCAAACCAGAACTTAAGATAATAGGGAGTTCCGTTCATGTTATGGGAACTGCCGCCGCCCTGTTGTCTGGCCCCAAGGGCCGCGTAATTCTTGCCGCCTTGAACACTGTTGTTTTCAAAGGAAACATCGACGCTGGCTTTGTAATTGAGCCATCGTAAATCGCCAATGGCTGTTATAGGGTCTCCATTATTCCATGTTTCTCCCAAACCCATAGTGGGTTCATCAATCTGCTGGCGCAGGATATAATTGGTGGAATCAGTCGGGAGGTAGGCTTCAAACGCCCCGTTTCTGTCACTAGTAAAACGGGGAATAGCGCTTTTTGTGCCGCCACGCGATTCAATATAACTATCGGTGCCGCTTATTTGTCCATTTGTATCGATCTGCGGAACCCTTATCTCTGAATAATCAAAATCATCAGCATAGAGAATATTGTCGCTTAAATCCTGCTGTTTTCCTGTTGCATCGGTATCAAGTACGGTCCGCTCCGCTTCAACTGGCAAGGCTTGGGTTATTTCAGGATTCAGCTTGTTGGTCAGTGTGGAGACAGTCATGATGGAGTAGGGTTTTAGGGTAATCGAATAAAGGCCGTTTCCGTTTGCGCTGACATCGCCAAGATATTTCATGTAATTGCTGTTAAATGCTTTACCCGGATCAGCAGCCCGGGTTTCCCACATCTCCAAAGCCGGATTACCGGTATAGGCCATGTTGATGGTTCGTAAATTATAATTTTGGGTATATTCGCTGTCGTTGATAAAAACGATTGAAAAATTTTGCTTATCAGGTGAGGCCATGGTTAAATAGCTAGGTGTTCCATTGCGCCCATTGATGGGGTTTGTTCCAGTGGCTCCTGTGTAGCTGCTTTGAGGCAGGGCCCGCCATATTCCTTTACTGTTTGTGCTGTTCTCCCACCCGGTTTTGGCAAAGAAACTGAAATGTCTTAAAATAACCAAGCCGGCATCAAAATGTATCCATCCTGACCAGGGGTCTCTCGCGCTCAGAAGTTCCTTGAATGAGTATTGGCCTCCTTCGTAAAATGACCCAATGGCAGGTTGATACACAAAATGGGTCCTTCGGGAATGGGAGAATCCCTTTATAATGGTGTTTCCCATCTCAAGAGGGCCATTGATTCCGCCAATACCGGTTCCTGCAATTGAAGGGTCTCGCATATTGTTATTCGGTCTAAAGGCGGAATTACTGAAGGTGGCCTGGGCTTCACTGTTCCAGACTTCAAAATCGTATTGATCAGCCAGTTTTTTGAAATTTCCAGCAGAGTCATCCTCTGTGTTGTAGTGAAAAGCGGCTACGGATACAAGGTTTCGTAAACCGCTGTCACTTACAAGGCTTGTGCCGAATGAACCAGTGCCAACCTCATCAGAAATAACAATTTTAATATTGTTATACAGGTTTCGTTCTGTTTGGTTTTCAAAGCCGCTTGTGTCATTCTTGACGCGGTCGGCATATTGCTTGGTCCATGTTAAATCAGGAGCCCGTTCATTTAGACCGGGATTTACATAATCGACCATATAACCATAGGTCCTATAGGCCGTTAAAATGGTATTTTTATACCATGTATAAACCTTATCGTTTGTATTAGCCCAGGCCGGAGAATTCCAGCGAAGAAGGCTGACTTTCAAATCAGGATTGAATTTTTTGGCATCTTTGGCTAACTGAAAAGCCGGATGACGCTTTACATTGGCTTCTTCATTAGCCACACGCATGGTACAGGGATCCGGACCTGTGGAATTGTTCCTGTCATTACCCATTTCTATTTTGACATGGGTCATGAGGGGATTCGTTCCCCCAAAAAGGATTTTTAATAACATGATGTATTTTTCCAATTGGTGAGCTTTGTAATCCAGTAAGAGCGCGCTTGTTCCATTGGCGCTAAGCACTCCAAAACCCTTAAAGCCCAGGCCATTGATATTATTGCTCATGATGTTGTTACCGTCTATTGTCACATCCGTTGCGCTCAGGCTTGGCAGGTTGAAAACAAGCAGGATCAAAAGGATAATTGTTAGCTTTTGTTTTTTTAATTTTACCACGATACCCCTCTTTGTTTGTTTTTGTGTTGTTATGCTGAATATTCCACTCAGCCTTAATGATAAACATCGTTGTAAACAAGGATGTTTTAACAGCCCTTTTTATTCTGGAACAGGGCTTTTTCATTTTTTAGGAGCGATATACCTGGGCCTTGATTTTTTTTCAGGTATAGCTTCTTGTCATTAGTATAGCAGCTCAAGGCTGCGCGTATACTTGGATCTTGCCTTGTTTTCTTTCTTTCTTTGAAAAAACTTTCAGACTTCATGAGCTTATCTCATGAAGTCTGAAATAGAAAAATCAGCAAAATTCACTTATTAAGCCAACATAAAATTGGGCGACTAAAAGCGCGTCAACGATGTTTATGGTGTTATCACAGTTCACATCCGCGTTAACTTCGATAAATGTTCCTGAAGTTGCAAGGCCGACATAGTGCTGGGCAATCAGCAGAGCGTCCACTATATTGACAGTGCCGTCGTCATTCGCGTCGCCCAGGTTCGGAACCTCAGTGCCGCCATTGATCAATTGGCCGACTTCTTCCACGGTTATGGCCCGGTTATAAACCTTGAAATCCTCTACATCGCCCTTCAGGTAAGGATCATTTGGCCATTGGGATCGTCCAATATAGTTATTTTCAGTATTGCCCAAATTGGCAGGGCTAAGTGTCATGCTGGTATTGGTGTCAATTACTTGTCCATTAATATACAAAGTCGCTGTATTGCCGCTCTTTGTAATGGCAATATGTTGTGTTGTGCCAACCAGGAAAGCGCTATTTCCGTTAAGGCCTTGTTCACCCTCATTTCCTTCAAGGGTGATGCAGAAATAGGGATAACCAGTGGTGCCCGATTCGGCTGTCATCATCATGAACACATTTGTGTCGCCGCCCATATCAAAAATACGGGTCCAGGCATCTACAGAGTAGAGAATAAGCTTAAAGGCAATGGAAAAATCGTAAAGCTCATTGGTTAAGCCATCAGGTAGGTCCTTGTAATCGCTTTCTCCATTGAGGAAATAGGGTCCGCCTGTGAAGATAGGTTCCTTCTGCGGTGGCAGTGGTGTTGGCGTGGGTGTGGGTTCAGGTGTGGGGGTGGTTCCTTCGCCGCCAAAGAACTGCCAGTTGTTGAAATTAAAAAGATTTCCGGAGCCGCCTGTGAATTTGAAATAGAGATCCTGTACGCCCGTGGCGCCGCTGATATCGCAGGACACGGTTTGCCAGTTCTGCCATCCGCCGGTTCCGCTGACATTACAAGTGCCGATCAGAGTGCCGCTTTGGCTGTTGATGCGGATTTCGATTTTTCCACCGCTGCCTGCTGAAGCAACCCTGGCGTCAAAGGAGGTCGCGCCATTGCCGAAATCCACGCCCTTAACTTTTAGATAATCGTTGTTGCTGATATTGCTGAGGTTCATGCCTCCCTCGCTGCAGACTTCGGTTTTGAGGCCTTGTGACCAGCAAATGGTTTCCGCTTCATGGAGGTCATAGGGGTTCAGATATTCCAGTTGTTCAGGACCATCCTTTGTCATGGATTGTTTTGGTATGGAGCCATCGATGCCGTAGGTGAATTCATTAACACAGACTGATCGATGATAGCTCCCGCCGCCTGGTAAAGCTCCGTTGTGATAGAATAGATAGGAATGACCCTGATAATCGATGACACCTGGATGGTTTGTAAAGCTGTTACCTTCGGTCGGCATAACTGTTCCGCGTGAAGTGTAGGGTCCGCCGACACTGCTGCTGGTGGCGTAGGAAATGGATTCGCTGCCTCCCTGCATACTGGCGTATACAATATAATAGGTGGAATTGCGCTTGTAGAACCAGGGGCCTTCAATATAATTTGAAAGTTTCGGATTGATGGTTTGCACTCCGCCTGAATAGGATACCATATCCTGATTTAATTTTACATAATAACAATTTGTGTGTCCCCAAAACAGATAGGCTTGGCCGTCAGCATCGATAAATACCGAGGGATCGATGTAACCGGAACCGATTAAAAGCGGCTTGCCGATGGCGTCCTTGAATGGCCCGGTTGGGCTGTCAGAGACGGCCACGCCGATTCGTGAGCCTGTGTTGTTATTCAGCGGTACGTATAAATAGAATTTGCCGTTTCGGTAAACACATTGGGCGGCCCAGGCATCGCCTGTTGCCCAGCTGAAATCCTTGTAGTGAATCATGGTTCCGTGGTCTGTCCAGTTTTGCATGTCAGTCGTGGAATAACATTTCCATTCGTTCATGGTGTAAAAATTGTTTACAATTTGGTCTTCATCATGTGTTGTGTAAACGTACACAACGCCTTCGTGTACCATGGGTGCCGGGTCCGCGGTGTAATTGGTTTGAACAAAGGGATTGTCGGCAAAGCATAAAACAGATAGGAATAACATCATAGCTATGCTTAAAAACAAGGTCATGCTGTTTTTGGTTTTCATAAATAAGCCTCCAAGTTTTTTGTTTTGAACTTTTTTTCGTTTTATAATAAAAATGGTGAAATTTTAACAATTCTTCTTATTTTCCGTAAAAACTTCCTTGTGAAAGATAGTATTGAAACAACCGTCGTTTTTTGGAGCAGCGAAGAAAAAAGGAAGCCGAGATTGATATTTTGATAACCATTGATTCTTGAGATTTGATTTTTTTCTCCCCCCAATAGGATTTTTCTTTTGTTTGGTTTTGATTATAACATGGTTTTTTTGATAATGGGTTCTGGGGCTTTCCATAGTTTTTATGTAATTAACCACAGTTTTTTTTATCGCGCTTTTTACGGGATATCTTGTTGTGTCACTGGGATAAAGCGGAAGGGGTTTATTGTATGTGGTTTCTATACTCGCGTTAGGGACAGGAGCGTTACCCCGCAGCCTGCCCGTTTTTATTCTGATTTTTTTGTTCTGATGAGGCCTTTTGTTGTTTTTTACAAGTGGCAGGCGAGGAGTTTAAGCGGATGGCCCGACCCCGAAGGGGGAACGCCCAGATCCTTTTAACCGGGATACATTACTCCTGGAATTTGGCAATGAGTTCGTATTTGTTGGCCACGCCGCATTTTTTGTAGATTTTGGCAATGTGATATTCCACGCCCCTCAGTGAAATGTTCAGTTGGGCGGCGATTTCCTTGTGCAGCATGCCTTTGATGATTAATTCGATGATTTGGGGTTCCCGTCCGCTTATTCCGTATTCGTCGCACACAGCGGAAAAATTCTTTTTGCGAATGCTGGTTGTTTCCTCGGAGATGTTGCTGAAGAGGCTGTTGATTTTGTGTTTGATGCTGTCGATGTTTTGTTTTTCCTGGCGTAAACGCAGATTGATGATGGAATCAATTTTCGAGGTAAGTTCAACGATGGAAAAGGGTTTTTCAATATAATCGACTGCTCCCAAATCGAGCCCTTTGACTCGTTGCTCTTCACCGCTCATGGCGGTTAGAAAAATAAAGGGGATGTTATTGTATTTTTCCTTGGCTGTTACCTTTTTTAAAAGGGCAAAGCCGTCCTCGCCGTCCATCATGATGTCGGCGATGATGATATCCGGCCGGGGACCGGTTTTAAGTTTAAATAATGCTTCCGATACATCCTTTGCCAGAAGAAGATTGTAGGATTTTTCCAATGAGGACTGGATAAAATGCAGAAGTTGAATATTATCGTCTACGATCAGTAAGGTTGGTTTGTCGTCGGAAAAGGGTTTTTCCTGAATTTTTTCTTTGCTGATACTGCTGGGAGAAGTGTCGGGCAGCTCTTCGGCTATTTTATCGGTGTTGGAAAGGCTGCTTTCTTCAAACAATATCGTGAAACAGACGCCGCCGTTCCTGGGTTTGGTCACTATGATTTCAGCTCCCAGTTCATCAATAATTTTTTTTACAATAGAGAGGCCGACGCCGATTCCCTGTTTGCTCGTTTTCTTTTGTGACAATAAATAATAGGGTTCGAAAATATGCTCATAGGTGTCTACGGGCAGGCCGGGGCCGTCATCGCATACTTTCAGCACTGCTTTGTTGTTTTGCTTTTTTACACTCACGCTGATTTCGCCACCGGGATGGGTGTATTTAACAGCATTGTCAAGCAGATTGTTAAAAATCCGGTCCAGGGCCCAGGGGTCGATATTGATATAAAGGGAATCTCCCTGGGAGATTCTGATGGTGATGTTTCTGGCAGCAGCTAGGCCCCTGAAGAGCTCGCATTTTTTTTTGGCGCTTTGCGAAAGGTCGACCAAAGAATCGTGCTGGTAAATCGGATTTCCTTTTTGGAGTTTTTCGACATCAAGAAAATTCAGCATGTTTTTTAGCAATAGATCGATATTTTGCTGAATAATTGTCAGATTGTCATCTGTCTCGTGTTCTTTCATATAAAGTGAAAGGTAGTTCTTGATCAATGTTAATGGTGTTTTGGTCTCATGGGCCACATTGATGAAAAACTGTGTTTTTTGATCATTGGCTTTTTTGGTTTCTTCGAGCAATTTGGTGCCCATTAGCGCGCTGCTTATCTGTTTTCGAAGGTGAAAGTGCAGGTTTTCATGGGGAGAATCGCTGTCAACCAGCATATAGCCCAGCTGATGCTGCTGAAAATCCAGGGATAGAATGACCCAATGGGTGGATTCCATTTTCTGGTTGATCTCATGGGGCAGAAGATCGCTTGTGCTGAAGCTCAGCCCGCCTTCAAGGTATTTGTATGCCTGGTTTCCGTCAAATGCCAGAATGAGGCGTGAGGTTCTGGGCAGCGGGGTTAGGGCTGTGTTCCAGGGATCAAAAAGGCAGACGCAGAATTTGCGAATTTGGGCTTCAGGAAGCCATTTGGTCAGGATTTCAAAAAGTTCCGACAGGTCCAGTGTTGAAGTAAGTGAGCTGCCCATATTAAACACGATGCTTTGGAAATTAGCGGCATTAAAGGTTTGATAAGCGATGTTTCCCAGTAAAAGGGCGCTCCAGTCATTTTTTATTATGCCATCATCGGTTTGGCCAATAAGGTCCCATTTTTTCGCTTTCCGCAGGCTGGTCAGGGCCTGTTTCCAAATCACAAAGGTAGGTACTGATGTTCTTAATAGTTGTGTGTTGATTTGATGGTGAAATTCAAGGGGGTTTTTGGTATAGACCGACCGGATTTCCTCTGATATTTGTACCTCGTCTATTCCCTGGGAATGGTCCGGGCAGCCGCAGGAGCAACGTTGAATAAATCGGCTTTCAACTGCTACGATTTCAGGAACTTCCTGGCCATTTAGGATCTTGAACAAGGTTTCCGTTGCCATGCTGGCGATTAATTTAAAAGGTGAATTGACCGTGCTGATCGGCGGGACAAGGCACTGGGAATGGCCGATATTGTCAAAACCAATTAGGGCAATGTCTTCTGGCACGATTATTCCACGGCTTTGGAATTCCACAAGAGCTCCATAAGCCATGTAGTCATTGGCACACACGATGGCATCCACATCCTTGCCAATTCTCTTTTGGCGAATGTCCAGAAGGTCCTTCACTGCCTTTGAGCCAGTGTCTTGTTCAAAATTTCCATAAAAAACCAGTTCTTCATTTATTTTCAGCTGGTGATCCACCATGGCTTGTTTAAAGGCGCGAAAGCGTTCATCGGCATTATAATGATTCTGTGGCCCTTTAATAAAAGCAATTTTGCTAAAGTGGTGTTCTTCGATAAGATGTGAAACAGCCTCGTACATTCCTTTATAATCATCGATTATCACGCTTGGAATGCCTTGAATGGGCACTCCAAGACTGACTGTTGGCAAAGGATGAAAGGCCAGGCATCTGTTTCTGAATGCCGAAGCTTCACAATGGCTGTTAAGTAGATTGCTGGTAATAATGAGGCCATCGGCGATTTTGGGTGTTATCAAGTTGTATAAAACATTGGCAGGTTCCACGTATTTATCGGCTGTTCCGTAGGATTCTCCTGAAAAATAAAGCAGCCGGTAATTTTTTTGGTGGATATATTTCCTGGCTGTTCTGAAAATGTCAATGGGTATTTCATAGTATAAATTACAACCTAAAAGAGCGATTGTCCTTGTCATTATTTTGTCATTATTTTGCATCAATTTATTTGTGTTCATCTATCCAGGCCTTCATGAGAAAAATATTATTTATTGTTTAAATTGGGTTCATCTTCTTTCATATCATAATAATACTCTTTTTTGCAAGGAATTAAAAGCTAAAATCAAGTTACAGGACAGTTGCTTTGCCAGCATGAGTACTCGCGAGAGCCATAAGCCTGCTGCCATGCTAAAGAGCTTGTGGGCATTCCGAGAGTGAGCATCATTACACTATGATTATAAGCTTAAGGAAGAAAGCAGGATTAATTGAAAAGATGAAAAATCCAATAATTCCATTTCCTTTGTGCTCCAAGGTTGATTTGCTTTGATTTTCATGTTATACTGATAATAATATTTTTAAATTTTCATTTTTGTCTGGTTTGTGTTTTTATTGGAAAACGACATTTTCAAGGCAAAAAGGGTTTTGACGCAGAAGCAATAAATTAAATCGCAATAAAAAAAGACAGAGTTTAAAATAATACGGTTTTAGGCAGTAACATAATGAAAAAAGTAGAGAAAGTCATATTCGGTTTTATTGTTTTTTCCCTTCTGGCCTCCTGTTGGAGCCCTCTTATTTCTGAACAGGAACTTGTTCAGGTCCAGGACAGTGAGAGTCCTCAAATTATTCTGAATTATCCTCTTGATCAATCGGTTTTTTACAATTCTATTCATGTAGATGGGTCTGTTAGGGACAGCGCCGGCAATGGTGTAAAGGGCAGGGTCATGAGACTTGAATATGAGGTGAGCGGCACCGATCTGAAGGGCTTGATAAGGCCCAATGACAATGGGGCTTTTCGCGCAGAACTCGATGCTTCGCGCTTGTCTGGCACAATTTCTCTGGTTATTCGGGCTGTTGACTGGAACAGCAATCTTACGCAAATAAAAGTGGCTTTAACAAAAAGCGATTTTACTTCATTTTCTATTGAACCCGAGAATAAATCTATTCGTGTTCATTGGAAAAGTGATTATCTGATTTCCCAGGTGGATCTTTATTACTGTATTGGCGGCGCTTCGCCTGCTATAAACTCTGGCCAGGTAATTTATAATATTGAGCAGGATTATGTGCTCAAATATCTGGATAATGAACAAACCATACCTTTGAAAAACGGACAGGTCTATGGAATTCAGCTGGCAGCTCATAGCAAAAGCGATCCAGGCCTAGTTTTTTATTCAGAGATGGTGAAGGCCATGCCTTTGAGCCCCTTTACTCTGGTGCCGCAGGTTGAAGGAGACTATGGCCAAGTCCGTCTGTTCTGGCGGCATTTTGACGGAATTGACAGCTACCGTGTGTTGCGCTTTGCCGAGCAATCGGGAAATTATGATTATGGCGACGCGGCTCGTTATAGTTATATTACCGGGGATATCACAAAAAACACACATACTGACTCTGAAGTGAAGCCTGGGCAGGGCTATTATTACAGGATTCAAGCTGTAATTGATGACCGTGTACAGGGCTCAAGTGGCTGGGCCTATGGCAAAGCCAGTTCCATACCGGAATTGGGAAGGCTCTTGGGGCAAGCTGCATTTAAGCTAGGTATCAGGGCCATTGATGTTTCTGGCGATTATGCTTACGGTGCTGCCAGGTTACTGGGCTTTCAAGTTATTGATTTAAAAAATAAAACAAATCCCCAGTTTTATGGTGGGCCTGTAAATGTTCCTGGTGATGTGGTGAATGTTGTTGTTCATGGTTCCTATTTGGCTGTTTGCGCCTTAAGTGGCGGGACACATCTTTATGATATCACACAGCCCTCGCATCCGGTTTTTCTAAAAACCTTTCACCTTGACCAAGGCCATGAGTCCTGTAATGCGGTTTTTTACGATGATTTTATGGCTGTTGTGGAAGAATCCGGCCTTGTTATATATAATTTAAATAACTCCGATGCTCCTGTTGATCAGTATTTCCTTGATAGTGGCCACATCAATGAGGTTTTATGGGATGAAAGCGGTCTTTATCTGGCATCAGATAAAGAGGGGCTTTTGATTTTCGACTTTGACGCATCCAGGCTGTCTTTTGTAAAAAAGGATGACAGTATTAATAATGCCCGGAGCCTCGCGAAAGAAGGTTCTCTTTTATATACAAGCCAGCCAATAAGCGGCCTGACTGTCTATGATGTGACTGAAAATCCCGCGAATATTTCATTCCTGGCCAGCCAGACTGATATTAGCAGCAAAAAAGTTCTTCACATTGAAGTCAAAGGTGGCTTTGTATTCGCGGCCGATGAAAATGGATGCCTGTCTATTTACCGATTTAACTCTGAAAAATCCTCCCTTGAATTCTTCGGATCGGTCGATGCTATTGAAAACACCATGTTTCTGGCCATAGAGGGCGAATTGGGTTATTCCCTATCGGGTGATTCTCGATTATCTGTTTTCAGTGTTCTTAATCCTGGTATGTATCATCGCATAAATTCAATTAATACTTTAGGTGTAAATGATGTGAAAATTCAGGGGCCTAACATGTTTTTAGCTCAGGGCACCGGGGGATTTTCCAAATACGATATCAGCCAGATCGATTCTCCTGTTTTTCAGTCTCATTTCAATTTACCGAGTTTTGATGTAAAAAAAGTGGAATGCTATTCGGAATGGGCCGTGGTGCTGGGTAGCACACAAGCAGTTCTCTGTTCCACCGATTATCGCGGTCCGGAGGGGGGCTCTCAAGGGTCTGGAAAGATAGCCTTTTTAGCTGCCATTGATCTTCAAGAAGGCAGTCCGCTTTGTGCTGCCTTTTATTCAGACTTTCTATATATGGCCATCAACAAGGCAGGGAGCACGGCTGTTTTTGTTTATGATCTTTCAGACTATCTTTCATTGGTAGAAAATGGGGCTCTGACTCGAGTTTCTAAAATCGATGGGGGATTTGTCTCGGATATTTCGGTTATTGATGACCTGCTTTTTTTATCTGATTTATCAGATCGGATAAAAAAAGCCTCCTTAAAAGAGCCATTGACTTTGGATTTAAAATCCGGGCCGAGCTGCTTTGAGGCGCAGAATATGAGTTCCTTTAATCATCTTTTGTTTGTATCTGATGGTCGATTTGGTTTAAAGCTTTTTGATTTGGAACTATTACCAGAGCTTAAAGCAAAGGAAGAGGGGATAAGTTTTTCGAAAACAGCGGCTCAGGCAGGTTTTTTCTATAGTTTTTCAGATACCGGGGGCTTAAGGTGTTTTGGCTTTGATTTGCAGGATGAATTCCGTTGTTTTGGCCAATTTCCTTTTTCAGCGCATAATTTAGCCGCGCAGGATAGGGTTCTGGTTGTTGCGTCTCCTTACCCTGATCGGGAACTTTCCATTTTTGTTATGGAGGATGATTAGAGCAGGCTTTGATAATGATTCTTCTTTGGAGTCACAAGAAAATGACTTGTTATGAAAAACATAGAAATATCGTTTTGACTGTGTTTGGCTGAAAAGTTTTGAAATTTATCTGGAAGGAATTTTTTATGAATTGCATGAAAAATGCGATAGTCTTGTTCATGTTTTTGATTCCCGCTTTTTTAACAGCCCAGGCCTTGGGGGATGCCAATAAAGACGGTAGAGTTGATATTGTTGATGCCCTTAATATCGCGCGGGTTTATGTTGGTATGGAAGTGGATAATTTTGACCCCTATTTCGGTGATGCTAATCTTGATGAAGATATTACCATTGTTGATAGTGTATTGGTCGCTCAGAATTATGTGGGAATAGAACCGGTGCTCCCGACATTTCTCAAGGATATAAATATCACGGTTAATGACCCGGCCAATTGGGATATTGTTATGTGGTTGTTTCCGAATTTATCTGATAGTCAAAAGGATTTGCTTTATAGTAAAGGTTTTGTTGTTCTGAACGAAAAGTATGAAAATACTGTTTCAGAAGCCTATCTTTCCTATATGGATAAGCCTCGTCTTCCTAAGGTGATTACCCTGGACAGTTTTCTCCATGTTTTTCATTTAACCTTGGCTCATATGACCGAGACTGTTGAGCAGGAAGATTTAATACCAGCCCTTAAGGTTTTTTTGTCTGACTTTTTAGCTGTTTTAAAAATGGAATTTCTTGATATGCTGCCCGATGATACTTATTATGAGGCGGCAAAACAACTGATTATTCGTGTCGCGGTGGCTGAGAATCTGATTCACGGAAGCTCGGGCACAAACGAAGACTTGCCCCTATCGATGAGTCAATCGATTGAGGACTATCTTCAAAAGGTTAGAACAGGCACTTTGGTGGATTGGGAAGAGGACTATACCTCTTATAAGCCCAGAGGGCACTATGCGAATTGTTCAATCGATTTTATCAGAGTATTGCTTATTCAATATTTTCAAAGTTTGACCTGGCTTCAGCGGGCTGAATTGCGTGTCGAGGATTATGATGATTTGCGCCAGATGGTTTTATTTACCAGTCTTGTTTCCAGGAAGGCAAGCTTGATGGATAAGTATAAATTAGTAAGCGGGTTTTTAACCATGATGAAGGGATTGTGCGGACATTTCACTTATGAAGAACTTGATGCTATTCTTCTGGAGACAGAACCTGAAAATTATCCAGATTCAGGTTACCGTGCTTTTAATTTATCAAGCAGCCTTGCTGTTCTTCAAGAGCGACTTGAACAAAATGAAGAAAAAGAAGCTGTTTTTCGATTAATGCCAAAAGCTGAGAATCAGGATTATAACATTATGAAAAATACCCATGATCCTGAAATTACTGGGCGTATGCTTCCCTCTGGAATGGACGTCGCGGCCAGCCTGTTTAATTCGTCCGCGGCTTATGAAATTATCGGACAAAGCGAGTACGCGAATCAGTTATTACCGGTCATTGATTCTTTATCCCAGCAAATAGCTTCTATTCCTGAATCACAATGGAACCAAACGATTGCCGGGCGCTGGCTTTCTGCTTTAAGAACGCTCTCGATTGAGGTCCCATCCAGTCCTTTTTTTACAACAGTAAATCAGGATTCCTGGAACCTGAAATCGTTAAACACCCAATTATCATCCTGGGCGGAATTTTATTCTGATACGGCTAATTACAAAGTCCCATCGCCTGAACCATCTCCAGAGCCGACAAGCACGCCAATTACTGATCCCCCAGACAATGCTTTTTTTCGAATTGAACCTCCTGAGGTGGCTGTCGCGACAAACACCTCTTTTTCCCTGGAAATCCGTCTGGATATTTATGAAGGGAAGGTTGCGGCTTATGGAATGACGGTTGATTATAGCCGGGACCTTATCGCGATAGATCAATCCAATCATCCGAATGGTGTTTCTGCTGGGACTGACGGTTTTTTAAGCGCAGTATCGGTCAGTACAATAGGCACATTGATGGTTACTGGTTTTGACGTAAATGGTATTGGACCTGATAATGATCTGCATTTATTGACCATTGATTTTTATGCAAAAAATCAAGCAGGAAAAACAGAAGTTCGTTTAAGTGTCGATAACCTTACAGATGTAAATGCTCAGGTAATCTCAATGAGTGAACCGGTAATAATCAGTTATGTTACAGTAACAGGTTATACGGGTATCCGGTATGGTGATGTCAATAATGATAATGCCATAAATATTATTGATGCCCTGCTCATCGCTCAGTATTTCGTTTCTCTTAATCACATACATATGGATCTTGAAGCGGCTGATGTTAATCATGATGGGCAAGTGAATATTGTTGACGCTCTTTTGATCGCGCAATATTACATAGGCTTGATAGACTCTTTTCCCGGGGTGACCGTATCTCCAACGCCGACACCTGTTGGACTAACCTCTACACCTCCTTCTGAAAGCACTCCCACTTTAATACCTACACCGCCTTCTACTCCCTCGCCGGAGCCACCTGCCGGGTATCAGTTTGTTGAACCCTTTCCCCTAGGTTTTCAACATCTTGAGCAACTATCCCTGGAAGTGATAGATTATTTGGATCAAAATGGATTATCTCCCCGACATCAGATGAAGTTTCGGGTTCTGACGGAATGGGCTGAGAAGCTTGCGGTGATAGCCGAAAAATACAATAACCATACTCGTCTGGATGATGACGAACGAGATTTTATTAACGACTGGGGAAGTAAAGTCGGTTATGAGTATTTTAATTATGTGAATGATCCCTGGTTTATACCTGAACTAAACGGAAATATCCGGGTTATTGCTGATGTCTATAATTATCATGATAAAGTTCTTAATCTCGGTGTTGGTTCACTTGCGCCTGTTCTGATGTTATTAAATTATCCTGATGATGCCAGAAAATATGTTGCCATCGGGTATATCCTGAGATATTATGAATTACATGATGAAAATTACACGCGTTATACTATAGAAGAATGGGAAGCTAAGCTTAATATGGGGGCGGTTGAACAACCGGAATGGTTCAAGCCCTTGATGATAGAACCCTAACTATTGGCTCTGTCTGTTTTCCGGGATAGTGGCATTATGTATTTTTTCTTTAATCTCTGTGGTGGCTGTCTGCTAATTGCTAATGAGGTTGTTTCAAAGCCTCTCATGTCAGGACTTTCGTAATTTGGTCTGCTGTCAAAATATTACAAATCTCCCGAAGGTATAGTCGCAAAATAAACTCCGGGAGATAAAGCAAAAGATCTTTACTGAATTATGATTTCAAAACTGCAGATAATAGTTGCGTCATCTGCCGTAATAACTCCATCATGATTGGCATCAGCCGCTTCTTCATTTATGGTGACATCGAGACCTTTTAAGTATTGATTAATAATAATGCAGTCAATAATATTGACAATTCCGTCATCATTCACATCCCTGGGAATGTAGCTGCCGGGACTGGGAGTCGGGGTGTTATCCGGAGAAGATAGGGGTGTGGGTGTAATGTTATCTTTGCATAAAGGAAACTCCTTTAGTTGTCCAATATAATATTGGGCAATAAGCAGCGAGTCGATAATATTCACCAAGCCGTCGCAGTTGACATCGCCAGCATCGACAATAAGGGAGATCCCTTTCATGTCAACATAATATTGAGCCACCAAAAGTGAATCCACAATGTTGATCACCCTATCAGCATTGACATCTCCATATTCCACAATAGACATGGCAATGGTCTCAATTCTGAAGTTTTCGGGTATTGTGAATAGGGTGATCGGTGAAGTTCCGCTCGTCAGGGCTTTGAAATAGACCATGAAGCTTGTTAAATGTTCAACAAAGGCGGCTGAAATATAAATTTGGCCGGGAGTGGAGGTGTTGATGACTAAATCTGTAACTGGCATCATTATATCAATTCCATCAATACCTTTTGATCTGTCGATTTCCGCGAGGGCCGGGTCAAAACTTATGGTCATGCTAACAGGATTTTTCCGAGTATCATCGAGGGTGTTGATTAATCCTGAAATTTTAAATTCCGAGCCGATTACCGCGCCTTTTTCGCTTCCAAATACAATTATGTTGCTATCTATAGCCGTCACCATTATTGATCCGGAAAAAAGAAATAACATGATTAAAATTAATAGCCTATTTTTTCTTAACATCCTTCTTGCCTCCATATATTTTAAGAAATTATACATAGTAAATGCAATTTGTGTGCCAAGAAGAGAATTTTTTTTATTTGTTTATGAGATAAGTAATTGCACTGGTGATGCAAATTTTTACCATCGATAAACATTGCAATAATGCTTGGCTCTGGTGCGCAGTCACTATGTGCATTGGGTTAATTTGTATTTTGAAAAGAAATTAGCGTTAATGCAAAAATGAAATTTGAAAAATTAAAAATTGAGTATTGAATAGCGGAAAGCGAACAAAAGGCCTAATCAGCTAGTAACTAATAGTCTGTCATAGCTCATGATTGGGGCAGCAGAATGCTGTGAATCTCTATCCCCCTTTTTTCTGCTTCATCATAGACCATCTCTGATGTTATTTTTCCCCGGGCCTTGGGGTGGGGAGGCGCGTCGCCGATTAAAATGATAAGCCTGGCTTGCGCTTGCCAATCAAATGCGGTCTCGGCCTCATGGAGGGCCTCGTAAACCGCCTCGGGATTGTCCCTGCCGCCATGAACGGAAAGCATGCGGATTTTCATATCCAGTTCCTGGAGATTGTTTGTAAATGGAAAACTTTTATTGAGGTATTCGTCGAGATAATCGCGGTAAATCACCAGGCCCAAGCGGACCTTTGAAAAACCGGCTGTGATTTTCCGGACCGTTGGAATGAGGTCGCGCTTAATAATCGGCATTTCGTCTTCCATGCTTTTGGTGGTGTCCAGTACCAGAACAAAGTCAAGGGAATCTCCGGACTGCTTCATTAAAATTTCTTCTATTTTATCGATCAGGTTATCTGGCCCCAGGGCGTATTTCAATTCGCCTTTGCCCTTTTCCGCGATTTCCTTAAAACTCTTTTCCGCGCTCTCTAAATAATTTTCTTCAGGCTTTTCCGACTTTTTTATGGGTTTTTGGATAATTCGCATAACAAAGGGATTGTCGTAGTAAGCTCCTGTGTAATCCCCAAAGGGTTTTTCAAAGGCGCGGAAGTTAAGATAAGTGCCATCGGTCACCTGGATTTCTCCCTGACGCGTCCAGTCATAGCCGAATTGAACCACATAAGGAATAAAAAGATGAAAGGCCAGTCCAAAATCAGCCACATTTTCCGGAGTGGAATCAATAATGGAATAGATTTTTTCGTCCGGGTCGATGAAATCACCATCGAGCATCCGCTTTTCATTTCCATTGATGCTGTTAAAATTCCCGGCCCGAAGCGCGTATGAGTGTAAGCGCTTTTCGGGGTCGGCCGACGACTCGGTTAACAGCACTGACCCCAAGCCTGGTTTTTTTTTAACATAAATATGATAGCCTCCTTCGCGTCCTTCCTCGATCATGAGGTCTGGGCTGCTTAGTTTCAGGTCTGTCTGGGCCCAAAGAGTTGAGGAAACCATAATAATCAGAAAAAAAAGGGAAAGTTTCATCTTTATTTATATAATGATCGGCTTGTTTCATCAAAATTAAAAGCGCTTTTGATGATTGGGAAATCTCTCTTTGTTGTTGTTTTTATGTCTATTTTCACTATTTCAGAGTGCCTTGCGCTTTGCTGATTACCAAAAAAAAGGCCGCTCACAGGAGCGGCCGAAATATTCAATTAATGCTTTTAGTCAAGACAAAAGCCATCTATCAGATTCACGTAGAACTGGGCGATCAGAAGCGCGTCAACAATGTCGATTCGGAAATCGCAGTTGGTGTCAGCAACGGATTCATCAAAATTATCCGGGTCAAGATTAACATAGTATTGAGCGATGAGTAGGGCATCAACTATATTAACCTGGTCGTCGTGGTTAACATCACCCAGGTTTAAAGGCGCTGAGTTTCCCTCTTTGTAAAAGGTTGTAACGCTGTTGGCCGGCAAAGAAGCGCTGAAAGAACCATTTGAAAGGGAAATGGCATTACCTTGTCGCAAGTCATCAGTGGATGATGTGTAGTAGGGGGTGACCGAATCGATATCAGAGCCGCTAAGTGTAAAGGTGCGGTTCTGCTGGCTGTTGTTACTGTTAATGGCAACAATGGCCATGGCATTTGTTTCAGTATCCTTAAAGGCAGTGATAAATACATTATTGGATGAAGTGGTGGATGCGTTTATTCTGTACCAGCCGGGTCGCACAAAACGGCTGTAATTACCCATGGTAAAAAGGCGTTTATTGGTAAAATAGGTATTGTTGCTTGTGTTGATGTTAATCAAGGCTTCACCTTTGTCTGGATTAACCTTGTAGCAGATGGCCCACCAGTAGCACCAGGCGTTTCCCTGGGCATTGGTCAAAAAATCGTGAATTTGTCTGGCCCATTTCATACCATCGGTCATGGTTCTGTCATTATTGCCCAGATTTGAAACTTCTGTTTCCCAGACTTTTTTGTTTTTGCTTCTCGCTGTGTTGAATGGCGGGTAATTGCTTGTGCCGTAATTATGACCTGCCACGATGTCGACGTAAGCAGCGGCTCGTGAGTCGTTGAGTGTGGCCACAGCCGGTTCTTCGGTCCAGTTGGAGTCTTCGCCGATCATGATTTTTGTATCACTCTGGTTCTCTTCCCGGAATTTGGGGCCGAGATAATCGCGCACAAATGTGCGGAATTGTTCGCCGTTCCATCGAGTAGAAGAATATCCGGTGGTCATGTCCGGTTCGTTTGAGACGGAAATCGCGTAAAGGTCGATGCCATTTCGGTTTTTAAGGTATTCTGTCACGTATTGATAAAGATATTCAGCGTATTCATCGTACATATCAGTGCGTACTGAGCCGCCGTTGATACAGCTGTTATTGTCTTTCATCCATCGCGGTGGGCTCCAGACTGTGCTGAAATGACGGGTTACACCACGTGCTTCAGCTTCTTTCATGAACCATATTTGCTCGTCAACAGCATTAAAGTTCCATACACCATTTTGGGGTTCGATGGTATCAACTGGGCCGTCCACACTATTGCCCCATTCACTCATGCTGCCGTCGCCGACCATGTTTCTTACGATTGACAAGCCAATACCCTTGGTTGTGTCGAAAAGCAGATCAAGTATTTCGTTGCGTGTGGATGTGGGGAATTTTTTCAGATTGTCCGCTTGTCTAAAGGCCGCGGAGGCGCCGAATCCGTCAATTTCCTGCTTTAATTGGTCCCAGTAAATCGTAATGGTTTGGGCAGAGATTTGTACCCCTGAAGTGAAGAGCACAATAAGCAACAAACCAAAAAGGATTGTTTTGGGAAAATGTTTCTTTCGTTTATTCATCTTTTTTTCTCCTTATTTTGATTGTATTTTTAAAACACTTTTTTAAGATTTCATTAGTCATGAACAAAGTTAATGCCAAAAACAAGTAAGGTCTGTATTAAAAGTGTCCATACAAAGAGAATCATCCATAGACTTTCTCTTCTTTATATAATGTACTTAAAAAAATTGCCTTTTTCACTCTATTTAAAAAAAATATTGCTACTTTTCATATTTTCAGACTTTTATGGCTATTTTTCAACAAAAATTTGCCCTTGAAATTTGTTTTTAACAGTTTCTGTATAGCCTTGAAGGGCCTTTCCTGTTTGTAAAATTATTTTCTGAAGAAAATAGTGGACTCTATTTTTTGATGAGGATCCAAAATCCAGCAGATTTGGTTGAATGGCTTTTAAAGTCCAATTTTTTGTTTTGAAGTGTGCATAACGGCCTTGTTCTTGATCGATATTCAGGTGAAAAGGATTTTTCAAAGGCTTTTTCTGACTATGCCCATGTATTTTTTTTAGCCATTGGCCCCCTGATGAAGGGCTTGTTGATGGAAATAAACAAACTGAAAAAAGCTCTTGTAAAAGAAGTTCGATTTTTTTTAACATCCTCGACTCGTTGGTCTTCCTTTATTGGAATCATCTTGTTTTTTTGTATAATCTTTTTCCTATTATATCCTGAATTTTAAAAATTGGCTATGGAATTTATAACAACTCGATTGAATTTCGTGGGAGTGGGCTTTTTTTCGGCTATGGGTAGGTTTTTTCGGGAAAGGTTTTCAGGAGATTCTTGCTTGAAAATAAAGGGTTTTCCATGGTGATTTTTCTATTTTTTTTTGCTCCTGAGCGTTCAAATTGTTGCATATCCGTGATTATGAGCATTTCACCTCGCCTATAACTTTCATAAAGGCTTTTGACGAGTTATTCAGGGCAACAATTTCGTATTTTGAGCTTGTGAGGCAACCTGCGTTAAGGATAGGAGCTGTGAGGAGGTTTTTTTCAAAAAACCGACGAAAAGCTTTTTTCCGCGATTATTTCGCGGAAAAAACTTCGAAGCGAAGCGGAGCAGCGGATAGCCTGGGCCCGGCCCGGAAAAATGGGGTTTTTTTGTTTTTCTTGATCAGCGGCCGGCAAAAGAAAGGGTTCCGGGCAACGCCCTGAATAATTGGCCTTTAATGCAAGTTGGGCTTGGCTGTGCAGTGAGGATGATTTTAATTATATTTCCGTAATCATTTCCACGGTTTCTTCTTCCTCTATGGTTAATTGGCCGAATAACAGGTGTTGACTGCGGGATAGGTCGGACAGGCTCTGGGCTGTCTTTGAAAGATCAGCGGCGTTAGATGCCAGTTCCGCGATGGATTTGGCGATTTCTTCTATGCTTTCAACGTTAGAGGCGTTTTTATCGATCACTGTGTCCATCACGGTATTGACTTTATTCATTTCACGGCTGATGCTGTTAATCGATTGGCTTAAGCTGTCGCTCTGAACAATGGTGTTCGACAAACGTTCCACAATATGACGAAAGGATTCACTGGCCTGATGGGACTGGGTGTTGCCGCTTTCAACATTTTCATGGCTCGCTCGAAGCGAGGCCAGGGCCGCGTTCATGCTTTCGGTTGTGCTGTTGATGATCAAGCCGATTTTTTCAACAGCCTGGGTGGATTGTTCCGCCAAGTGCCGCACTTCGTTGGCCACCACGGCAAATCCTTTTCCTGCTTCGCCGGCCCGGGCTGCCTGTATCGAGGCGTTAATGGCAAGCACATTGGTGTTTGAAACAAAATCTTCAACCGTGACTGTTATTTCACGGATATCCTGCAATTTTTTGTTCAGTTCATTCATGGAGCGATCAATCTGGTTCATGGTTTGTTTGACATTTTTCGCGGCTTCATAACTTGAGCCTATCATGTGTTTGCCTTCTTCAGCCTCTTTTACCACTTCCTTTATCATTTGAGCATATTCCTGGAAACCGATATTAACCTGATTTAAGCTTTGGTTCAGGTTTTCAAGGCTTTTTTCATAGAGGCTGCTCTGCTTTTGCTGTTCTTCCACCGATGATTCGATGGTGACGATTGAGGTTTTGATTTGCTGGTTGGCCATGTTTGACTCTTCGGCTGAGGCCGCGAGATCTTGGGAATGCTTTGTCAGTTCTTCTATATTCTCAATGGCATTGGTTATCAATTCGCGGAAATTCAAGGGTTCCGAGTTATAAGTGGCGACTTTCATTCCTTTGTTCACCGATTCATTGATGTGATGAACCAGGGCGCGGTCAAACATGGAAATGGCGTAGCCATGGTATCCTTCTTTTTCAAGGTTTTTTATATAAGGTGAGAGGGCGCTGGCTGCTCCGAAATTGTCCCATTTGTCAAATCCATTGATCATTTTGATATTCACGTCATAGTTTTTTAATACTTTTTGTGCTGCTTCGGCACCCCTTTCCAGTCCTTCAAAAAACCCGCCAACCGTGGGAAGGATCACAGCGATTTTGTAATTTTTCGATGTTCTTTTGGGCTCTGGGACAGCCATACTGGCTTTTTCAGACTCAGTCATTTTGCGGTGATTATTTTCAAAATCCCAGTATTCCTTTACGTTTTGTCTGTTAATGACCAGGGGGATTTGATGAAGCTTTCTGGATATGGGGGTCCAGTTGTGTTCAAGAGCGTTATATAAATGAATGAGTGAATTATAGGTTTGAAGAAAGCTCGATTGTTCGATCAGGCATTCAAAGGCTCCTTGATTAAGAAGCGCGATATTTTCAGGAATGGCGTCGTAGCTAACAATTTTTTGTTTTCCGTAAAGGTTTTTTTCTTTCAAAGCCTTAATGACAAATTGCGGCGTGAATCCATCGGTGATATAGATCAAATTGGTTTTAGGATATTTTTTCAGAGCCTCGAGAATGGCTCGCGGCGCGATTTCTTCGTTGCCCATGCCTTCAACAATGGGAAGAATATTTATTTTCGTGTTTCTTTCCTTGATCGCGTTAATACAGCTTTTCGCCCGCGACGCGTGATTGACCTGAATCATCTGGGGAATCATAATCATTAGTGTACCCTGGTTTTCCATTATTCTGCATATTTCATCGCCAGCTATTTTACCTTCTTCATAGGCATTATTGCCGGTAAAGCAAAGGCGTGAGCATGGGGTCGAGGTAATGTAATTGTATTCCTCGATGCTGCTGGATATGGACGTATCCAGGCGGCTTATAATTTCGTTTACCCTTCGGTCTGCAACAAGTTCCTTTTTATTAAATCGATCAACTTGAGTCACCAGATTTCCTGAGCCAAAATCAACCAGCGATGAGGCAAGGCCTTCAATTCGCTTTGTTTCGTATTCGAGAATATCGGTGGTATTGCAGAGTTTTATCTCGTTGACACGGTGATATAGAAAAAATGATCCCACAATGGCGTTGAGAGGGGCAAGTATCCATAGAATAACTTGTGAACCGGGAAGAAAAAAAAGGAGAATGATGATGGAAAAAGGTAGGGCTAACAATAATATGTTTACCAGGTTTTTAAAAAAACGGCTTCTCATTGGAATGTCTTCCTTCCGAATTGTATTCTTATATTTCCCTTCTTATAATTATTCTCTTTGCAAAAGAGAAATGCAAGTAAAAAATATAAACCATCTTTGAATCGTGCCAGGACTTTTTACAGTTCTGCTAACAGTTTTGTTCTGAAAAAGCTTTTTGACAAATGTCAAAGGCAGAGCTAAACTATACTCATGAGGAGGCTGCCATGTCCTTGAATTTCGAGAAGATTCCTGACCACTTGGCCAAGCACATTACCCAGTTGGCTGAATTAAACGGTTATAAACATAACTCGCGGCGGTTCCACGATTTTGTCGATGCCTGGATCATGAAAAGGGCCATGTTTGACAAGATTATTCAGCGCGAGGGGCTTGATATGGCCGACAGAGCGGCAGCTGCTTTTGAGTCTTCCATGGTGCTGCTCACCTATTCGGGTTCTTTCTTGATGGTATCGGAGCCTGATGAAGCGGGAAAACGGGAGATTGAGTATGTGAGTTTGGACTTTCGAAAGGATGTGGCCTCCCGGGCGCAGTTCAAGGATGTGGCCTTTACGCGGGATCTGGAATTGCATTTTTCCGCCGAGTTTGACAGCCCTAAGCTCCAGAAAACCTCGCCACTCATGGCCATCGCTTTATCCCCCCTGCGGGAAAAAAAGGGGCTTGGGCAGATGATAAAGGACATAATTGCTTCGTTTATACAGGTGAACGCGCGATTGAACCAGGCAGTAGGGAAAGGCGGACTTTCGGAACGAGAGGATTTTTTCAATTCCTGGACCGTGTTGCAATGGTTTCGAATCGGCGGCCTTGAAGAGGCGGTTTATTTTTCCCGGGCCTTGCTTTTATGGCATGAGCTTTTTGACAGGGCCTATGATGAGCTTTACGCTAAACTGGGCGATAAGGGTGAGCGTGACGAGGTTTTTCGATCCCTTTTTAACGGCAGTTTTCTCGACTATGTGGATGAATACAAATGGCTTGAGTCTGAAAAAAAGGATTTTGATATTGGTTTGATGAAGGCTTTGGAGGAAATTCCCCATCTGGAGAGCTACGGGGTTTTTATTGAGGATTTTATTAAGGGCCTTAAGTGAGTTTTTTAGCGTATCAGTCCTATGATATTGTCGCGTAGAGCTTCTTTTAGGTGGCCAAAGCGGATGTGCATGGTTTTTCCGCCATGGGAAAGGCGCACCACTTCGGCACTGACTCGCAGCCACTTATCATGTTCGGTGTGAAAAAAGATTAACAGGTCGTCATGTTTTTTAAAGCTTTTATCAGGATTGTTTAGACTGGCACCGCTGCCGCTTAAATCGATTAACTGGCTTTCAACTACTTCCTGTTCATTGGTTTCCTTTTTAATAAAGACTTTCATGTTCAGCTGCTTGCGGAAGTATTTGCGCCTTTGTACCACCAGCCGGTTCCGTGAATGATGAACACGGATAATGGAACCATCCTGGCCCACAATGCTGCTTTCAAACAAAAACACGCCCCGGTGGTCGTGGAGGGCTAGTTTAATGCGGGTGCCCTGTTCCAAGGGGTCGTATTTTCCCTGTATTTCCAGATTGATATAGTCATCGTTGACGGCTTGTATGTGCCCCTTGATCCATGGTAATTGAGGTGAATCAACTGGCCGGATTTGAACAGGCATGGCGACATAAAGGTTATAAGTGGATTTGGGGCTTTCAAGAGGATCATATTTGTCGAATTCCAGTTTATTGCGTAAAATGCCCAGGCCGGTAAGTGTTTGACCGGGGTATTTATTTTCCCAATGGTCCAGACAGAAATTAAAGGTGTTTTTGTTGATTAAAAGCAGGTATTTTTTTTGAGGATCTTGTAAAAAACGCGATAACTGCTTGATGATATTGATTTCATTAAGGCTTAGGTCGTAATGGCGAGCCAGCTTGGTGAATTTTATTTTCAGCTGCTGAATCAATTTTACACGCGCCGCGTATTGATTTATCACATAGATGATTAACAGGATAAGCGGAAAAGCCAGAAAGATGACCAGGGCCAGAAGAAAGCTGTTCTGGTTATTGAGAAAGTCCTGATTAATGGACTGAAGAAATTCATCGGGTTTGTTCTGCAGTAAAAGAAAAAACACTTTATTCATTAATTAATAATAGGTATTTTTGGGTTTGATTGCAAAGCGCTTTTGTTAAAATGATCGTTTTTTTTGAAAGGGCAAATGGCATTTTTATTGCGTGGTGACTGTCCAATAAATCTGTTTTTTTGAAATAGCATTGTTATAGACTGTCCTATTTAGATAAATCTGCAAAAAGGACATATTTTTCAGAAAATTTTATCTTATTGGACAGCCCCTTCAATTATACCCACAGAGTACCGGGCGATTAAAAGCGCAATCACTATATCTATGCAGCCTAATAACCCGGCCTAACGAAGGCAGGTAAAGCCTGGCAAGCACAGGAACTGAACAAATACCATTTTGGTAAGTTTATAGGTGTATGATCTCACGGAATTTCCAAAGAGATAGGCTTTGGCAGCTATAATTTGAGCTTCGGGCTAGCTGTTTTAATAATAAGCGGCCATTTTGATTGGAACAGAACCTTTTTCTTGCTTGAAAAAGAGCCAGCGCTTGTATTAAACTTTACATGAAAAAATCTGCCCTGGCTCGAGGGCCTTTTATTAAGGAATAAATATGATCCGAAACCAATGGTATGTCATCCTGGAATCCCGTGAAGTGACAGGGGAGTTGAAATCCTTTCGCCGCATGGGTGAAAAGCTCATTTTGTGGCGGGATAAAAGCGGCCAGGCCCATTGTCTGGTGGACCGCTGTTGTCACCGCGGCGTGGCCCTGAGCGCCGGGAAAATCCTTGAAAACGGCCGGGTCCAGTGCCCCTTTCACGGCCTTGAGTATGATGAGCGTGGCCGCTGCGTGAATATACCAGCTAACAGTCGCGAGGCTGTGGTGCCGGAAAATTTTCAGGTGCCATCCTATCGAGTTCATGAGGATTATGGCTGGATATGGATATGGTGGGGCCGTGGCTCTGAACAATCACGTGACTCTGATAATAGGGACAACGCTTCGGCTTTGTCTTATAACGCCGTGGTAAGTGAACCCGCGGAACTTCCCCCATACTTTCCCGACATCAACGAAAGTTTCAGAAATTACCACACTGTTCAGGACCACTGGAAAATCCATTACAGCCGGGTCCTGGAAAACCAGCTCGATGTGGTTCATTTGCCCTTTGTGCATCACAACACCATTGGCCGGGGAAACCGCACTGTGGTAGACGGCCCGGGAGTGAAGTGGGAAAACCAGCGCATGCTTTACACCTATGTGTTTAACCGAACCGATGACGGGACGCCCCCGAAAAAGCCATCGCAGGTGCCGGTGCCACCGACAGATCGCGATTTCAGGCTGGAGCTCATCATGCCTAATCTCTGGGAAAACCGTATTGCCGAAAAGTTTCGCATCGTGGCCGCCTTTGTTCCTGTGGACCACGACAACACCCTGTTATATCTTCGCACCTATCAGAATATCATCACTCTGCCTGTTTTAAAGCAGCTGCTAAATCCGCTTTTTTCGCGACTCAACCTTTTGGTGGCCCATCAGGATCGCCGGGTAGTGGAAACCCAGACCCCCGCGGCCAGCGCCCTTAAAGGCGGCGAACAGCTTATTCAGGGCGATCTGCCCATTGTGGAATACCGCAGGAAGCGACAGGAGATGATGGACCAGGCTGAAAAATAAGACCTTTTGTTTTGAGTCCCTGGAATTTTGTGTTGAATATTTTGATACTGGGCGTTGCCTGGTTTCGCTCCGCTACACCAGGCCGGGCTTTACGGCACTCCGCCTTCCGGCTTCGAAGCCCTTTTACGCGTTTATCGCGAAAAAGGGCTTGTCGTCGTTTTTTTGAAAAAAAACGCCTCCTGCCTCCAATCCCTAACGCGTGTTATGAGTCGGATTCCTCTGAAAAAATCAGGCTGAGAAACTGGTACACCAGTTTGGCGGCCACAAAATCGGAAACCCTTTCCTGTTGCGGACAGAGTTCAACCACATCAAAGGCCACCACTTTTTTGTGCTTTACCATTTTCTGAAAGAGTGAAATCACATCATCCCAGAATAAACCGCCAGGCTCGGGTGTGCCGGTTGAAGGGAGCAGTGAAGGGTCAAAGGCGTCCAGATCGATAGTCACATAAACCTGGTCACCCAGTTTTGAAATCAATTCATCCTGCCAATACGGGTTCTGCTTTATGGTATGGGCAAAAAAGACCCGGGACTTATCCATGTTGGTTTTTTCACTTGAGTCCATGCTGCGTATACCAGCCTGAACAATGGGGCCAAGCTCCTGCAAGCGGGCCATAACACAGGCATGATTGTAAATCGAGCCTTCGTATTTGCTTCGCAGATCGCTGTGAGCGTCGAGCTGTAAAAATGAGAGCCCATGAAAATGCCCTGCCGCGGCCTGGGCTGCTCCAATAGTCACCGAGTGTTCACCTCCCAGAACCACGGGAAAACGCCCGGCTTTTATAATATCAGCCACTTGGTGGCGTACCGACGCAACCATGTTCTCGGGGCTGGAAAAATCCAGATCAGCCCAGCGTGTGTGAATACCCTGTTGGTACACTTCGGAGTCAGTGATAATGTCGTAGAACTCCAGGTGAGGCGAAGCGTCGATAATGGCAGCGGGCCCTTTGTCCGCGCCTTTAATCCAGGTGGAGGTGCCGTCATAGGGCACGGGCAGAATGACGATTCTGGAATCTTCTTCCCGGGGCTGGGGAATTTCCGGTTCTAAAAAATGCTTTTTCATGATTTGTTGTAGCCGGGAACAGGCGAACTGTCAAGATGGTTTTATGGGTACCAGCTATTTTCGGTGATCAGTCTTTTTTACCGTGCTTGTGAATTCACTTTTTTGACAGACCGCACATGCTTCATGTTGATTTTGCGCCCCCTGGTGTTTGTTTTTTAAGCTCAAAATACGAAATTGTTACTCATGAATATCTGGTCTCAAGCCCTTATGCATCCAGGACCCAGTAGGCGAAGTAAATACTCATTATTTTGGTTATGAAACTAGTTTCGCCTTAGGGATCAAAGCTAAGAGGAGGTTTTTTTAAAAAAAACCGATGAAAAGTTATTGGCCGAAATTATTTTGCTTCCAGGTTTCAGGGACGAGTAATAAATGGGAAGCAGGGTTCAATAAGCGTACGGCGAGTTGAGGCTCACCTCCTATTCGATCAACCCAAAACTTCGGAGGCAAAAGCCAAAGTGGCAGAGGGCCCGGCCTGCCATGCCCCTGGGCGCAAGGCCACGCCTAAAAAAAATCCGGAAACCAATGGATTTTCTAGGTTATCCATATCAGAAATTTGCGAATATCACTTTTGTATATTACAATGATTGTCAGTAAATCATATGCTATGGAGAGTTTATGAAAACCGGAAAAATCAGCTTGGCTGTGATTGGTGTTTTACTGGCTGTATCGCTTTTTATGGTTACGGGAATGCGCGTTTTTAACAGTTTTTTTGTGGAGCGCAGGCTGGAATCAGCCACCGAGAGGTTATCGGTTTTTTTGGTTATTGTGGCCGTGCTGCTGACCATTGCCTCGGTCATTATCAAGCGTATTCTTGAGCCCCTGGAGATGATTCTGGTAAAGCTGGATCAGGGACAAATGCCTGGGTTGGATAAACGCCTGGCTGCCCGGAAAGGCATTAATTTGCTGCCTATGGTTTTTATTCTGGTAAATGTGATCGGATTTTTTCTGGGGCCCATTATCATGATGCTAGTGAGTTTTCTGACCAGAGGCGAGAGTGTTTTCACTACACAGAATGCCTTGACAGTGGTCTATAATGTTTCAATTGGCCTGGTTTCGGCCCTTGAGGAAATTTTGCTTTCCAATATCATTTTGTCCAGAGCCAAGCGAAGGCTTGGAATTCATCAGCTCAATAAGCGGGGCGGCAAGGATGTGCCCCTGGCTGTCAGGAATGTGCTATTACCCATGGCACTTTGTTTGTTTGTGGGGCTGACAGTTTTCACCGCTGGCTGGGGTTATTTGCAGGAAGCCATGGGCGGTTATGAGGACCAGGTAAGGGACAACAAAATCTCCTCGCTCAGCTATCAGGAGGGGGAAAGGCTCTATTTAGGAGAGCTTGGTTTTGCCCTTTTTTTTATTCTGACGGTGTCTGGTTTGGTGGCGTTGAGTTATTCCATGGATAATGTGAATCAGATCAAGGGGCTTAAAAACCAGCTTTTGCAGTTCCGGCAGGGCAAGGGTGATTTGACTCTGCGCTGTGACATTGTGCATTTTGATGAACTGGGCGAGCTTTCCGGTGAAATCAATCTGTTCATCGATTTTCTTCACGGGCTGCTTAGCAAGGTAAAAGAGGCTGTCGGCGGGGTAACAGGCGCCACACAGTCACTGAACCATTCCCTTCTGGATATGGGACAAACCCTTGAGGGGCTTCGGCTGTCCTCAACAGAGGTAAGAACTTCCTCAAAAGACCAGATTTCAGTGGCTGAAAACACCAAAGATGTTGTGGAAGAGATCCTTAAAACCATCGATGAGCTGAACAGCAGTATCGAGGCCCAGGCCTCTTTTGTGGAAGAAAGTTCATCGGCCATTACCGAGATGACTGCTGGCATCATGAACATTAATCAGACAGTTCAAAAAGCCAATGAGATGTCCAAAGGGCTTGAGAAAATGTCCCTTTTGGGCGATGAAAAAATTGCCGATACCCTTGAAAAAATGAATGATATAGCCCGGGCTTCGGAAATTGTGGAGGAGATTGTGGCCATGATTTCAACAGTCGCCGAACAGACCGACATGCTGGCCCTGAACGCGGCCATAGAAGCAGCCCACGCGGGAGAAAGCGGCAAGGGCTTTGCCGTGGTGGCCGAGGAGATTCGTAAACTTGCCGAGGATAGCAATTCCAGCACCAGCGATATCAGCAATCAGCTTAAGGAGATAAAACAGCAGATTCGCTCGGGGGTCAGCTCTTCAGAGGAAACCAGCAACACCTTGCAGAATATCATCAGTGAAATCGGGAAGCAGCTTGTTATGATCTCTGAAATCGCCAATGCCATTGGAGAACAGAGTGCCGGGGCAAAGCAAATCCTTACAGCTACTGAGACCGTGGTCTCAACCACACAAAGCATGAAGGATACAGCCCAGTTGCAGCGTCAGAAAAACCAGGCCATTCAGAACCAGCTTGGCCAGCTTCTGGATTCATCCCAGCTGATTGAAAAGCGGGTGGGGGTGCAAATGACTCAATACGAATCATTAAAAACCCTTGTGGAAAAGATCAAAAAGGTTTTTGACGCTAACCAGGACCTGGTGGCCCAGCTGGAAGACAGGATTTCCCTTTTCCGGGTATAGTCGATTTCTTTGGGCGTTGCCTGGGGTGTAAAATCTACGACAGTTATATAAAACTTTTTGCCCCCATTTTTTATAGGATTTATTTGCATCTTTTAAGCTTTTCATAAAAAAAGGTTACCCATGTCATTCTGAGGAGGTA
>JAFGWI010000228.1 GCA_016937215.1 Spirochaetales bacterium
AGAGCCTCAGCAAGTTATTTTTTCAAAAATGACTTGCTAAAACCCAGAGGCGCGCTTTTTTCGCGCCGCGCTGGTCATAAATGCTACTCATTTATTGCTCGCGAATGCAACCAAAGGATTTCGAAGCGAAGCGGAGTTATGGAAAGCCTGGCCTGCTGGAATGAAATGAAAGCAGGAAACGCCCAACGTAACAACCAGCTAAACAAATACAAAAAAGCTTATCCTCTATGGGTCACCTGTTTTGTTACATATTTTCCGTGATAAAGCCTTCAAGGTCGTATCCTAAAAGAGAGCTAATATCCAATGTGTTTAAAAAAAGCTCGGATTTTTTTTGAAGGAGTTTGTTTTCCAGTGAAATCATATCCAGTTCAAGACGAACCAGTTCATTCTGGGTTGACCCTCCGAGAACATAGAGGTCGCTTTCTTTTTGAAGCATGATGTTTTCATAATCAATGTTCAGTTTTATCTGTTCGATTTGTTCTCTTAAAATCTGCCGCCGGAATAGAAGGCTATTAAAGGTATTTTTTAGTTTTTCCTTTGTTTCATCCAGAGCCAGTAGTGAGATTTGCTCATTGTTTCGTGAAATTATGGATCTCATTTTGTTTTTTCCGCCATTAAACAAAGGAATGGTGAGTGCCAGGCCGGCTGATAAATCCAATCCGCCTTCGCTATGCCACAACCCGGTAAAGGAATCATTAAAATCTTCCGGATTATCGCGGTTTCTTGGATAAAGCGGTGTGGCTGAAATAAAAACATTTAAAAATGAAGCATAGTCAAGACCAGCCAGGCGGTTCAAAAGAGAAACCTCCCTTGATAATAATTCCTGTAATTGTATTTGTGCATTGTGAGTCATCATTTTTTCAATATTTTCCATAAAATCGGGGTTCCCGGAAGTATTTTTACTTTCTTCTCCCGGAAAATTGATCTCCCCATATTCAAGATCAAATACCCATTGTTCACTGTTGGATTCAAGGCCAAGAAACAATCTCAGGTTTTGTTCAGCTTCCTGAAGGATATAACGATTTTCAAGGAGCTGCTCGGTTTTTTTGCCAATATTGAGCTTAAGAGAAAGGATATCGGTTTCCGAAGCTCTTCCTTGCTCCTTTTTAATGATTAAGTCCTTCAGATCTTCAGTATGAATGCGGATGCTCTCTTCAAGATAGCTTCTATTTTTTCGCAAACCCTGAACTTGAGCGGCAAAGGAATAGGCCGAATAAATAAGGGAATTCTTCAGGTTTTTTGTGTTGTTTTCAGACTTGAGATATCCGATTTGGCTTAACTGGTTTTTCGCCTCGTGAATTCCCGGGTCTATCAACCCATTGTTATAGAGAAGCGGTTGGTTATAGATAAGGCTGACATTCGGTGTTTGAGAATATTCCGGCTCATTATCATCTGCGGTGTTTTTAATATCCAGTCTGTTTTTAAACCCCAGAGAAAGGTTTCCGCCCCCAGGCACTTGTTGCTTTAATGACAATCCGGCGCCTATTCGATGGGTCATCAATTCCTCACCTGAGAATAAATCACGCGATACTTGGTAGGAATAAAGGGGGTGTCCGAGGGAATTGGGGTCGGTTGTAAACTCCAGCTGCGGCACTTGGTTTGACAAGGTCATCATATGATTCTGGTAAGCCACCTCTTTGTTCAGGAGAGCGGATTGGTATGTAAAATTGTTTTTATCAAGCAAATTTAAAATATCCATCTCCTTAATAACAGATTGACCATATAACATGGAAGTAAAAAGTGTGAATATGAAAATAATGGTGTTTTTCATTTTATTTCCTTCTTCCTGTTTTTTTTATCATAAATAAGCCCGTAAAAACAGGGTACAAATACAAGTGTTGAAATTGTTGAGAAAAGCAAGCCGAATATAATAGTGCTGGCCATTGGCCCCCAGACAACTGATTGGCCTCCGAGGCCAATGGCTGTCGGGATTAACCCGGCGATGGTTGTGATCGAGGTCAATAAGATAGGACGAAGCCGTGTGATGGCCGATTCGGTAACTGCTTCCTCGATTTCTGTACCTTCTTTTCTTTTTTTGTTAATAAAGCTGATAAGCACGATGGCATCATTAACAGCTATGCCTGCCAAGGCGACTCCTGAGTACAACACTGTTGTTGAAAAAGGAGTGCCGGAAACAATAAGGAAAAAAATAACGCCAGCAAAGGCCAATGGAATTGAAAAAAGAATAAGGAAAGGCTGTGAATAGGATTTGAACTGAGTGGCCAAAATCAGGTAAATCAGGAATAGACCTATCAGAAAAATCCTCAGTATTTGAATAATCAGGTCGGCAAATTCGGAAAATTCTCCGCCTAGCTTCAAAACCATATCCGGGTACACTGGTTTAAAAACCTTGTCATAATATTCTTTGATTTCATTATTGATTTGCCTTATGTTTTTATTTGAATAAGCTTCTGATTCGATGGTAACTTCCCGTTTACCGTCAACCCTTCTGATCGATGCCAGCCCATCCTCCTGAGAGAGGGTGCATACCGAAGAAAAGGGAATTTCCTTGCCAGCAGGATTGATAAACTTCAGCTGCTCGATCATATCCAGAGTGGCTTCATTTTTGAAGTCATAGGCGATAATGATATCTATTTGTTCATTATCCTGGAAGATGGTTCCGGCATTCAAGCCGTCAAAAACAGCCCTTACTTGATTACCGATAATCGCGGCATTAAGGCCGTATATAGAGGCTAATTCCTCATTAACGCGTATTCTGATCTCAGGCGTGCCCTTTTCAAGGCTGTTTTTTATATTAAAAAGTTCTGGATAAGCTTTGAGCCTCTCTTCAATCGCAGTGGTGGCCGTCCTTAGGTCTTCATAGGAATTGCCAGTTAATCTGAATGCCAGGGGAGCGGACGTAGGGGGCCCGTTAGCTGCTTTAGTGTAACTGACATTTTCGGTGCCGGAAATGTCGTCGCATAATTCTCTTATCTCGGCCATTATTCGCGTTATGGGTCTTTTTCTTCCTTCGTTTATTTCGCTCAGATCCACTGTTATTTGAGCGACATTTCCCTTAAGGGTGTTCTGGTTTTGCCCGGATGAAAAACCGATATAAGAATTAACCGCCACGATTTCTCCTTTGCCAATCAATGGGGTAATTCTTGATTCAAACATCGAAACCACTTGGTTGGTTTGCTCCCTGTTCGCGCCAAGGGGCAGTTCAATATCAATATAAAATAAAGTAAAATCCTCGGCGCTGAAAAGGTCTTGTTGAATAAAGGGAATCACCGCGAATGAAACAATAATAATGACAATTAAAAAAACAACCACCAGGCTCTTGATTTTATACAATCGTGTTATTATTTTTCGAAACCAAATCTGAAAACTGTCAAAAAATTTCAAGTCCTTAACCTTGCCTTTTCCCGGCCAATCGGCAAAATGGGATGGCAAAAAGAAAGCGGCTTCAAAAGTTGATGCCAATAAAGCAATGATAACAGTAAGAGGGATAACCCGGAGGAATTTGCCAATGGTACCCGGAAGTATCATTAAGGGTAAAAAGGCGGCAACAGTAGTGAGTGTTGAAGCGATAACAGGAACAATTACCTGATTGCTTCCTTTGATGGCTGCTTGTCTTCTTCCCAAACCACTATTTTGGAGCCTGAAACTGTTTTCCACAATAACAATAGCGTCATCAACAATAAGACCGAGAACAAGAACAAGGCCGAAAAGGGTATTGGAATTGAAAGTTTCACCCAGGAATTCCAGAATAATAAAGGTAATAGCAAAGGTGACAGGAATCCCTATCGCGGTAATGACCGCGTTTCTAACACCAATAAAAACAAGAAGAATGAGAAGGAGTAGAATAAAGCCCATGATGGCGTTGCTAATAAGAACATTGATGGAATCTCTTATCTGTATTGTGGAATCATTAAACAGTGAAATGCTGACACCCTGGGGCAATATTTCTGAAAAATCCTGGACAAGGGATTTAACTTGGTTGATAACACCTGTAGAGCTGCCGCCAGTCACTTTTGCGACGCGTATGGTTACTGCCTCTTTTCCGTTAAACCTCGCGTATACTCCTTTTGTGTCATAGTCGATTGAAATTTCAGCCAGGTCTCTCAGGTAAACTGAACTATCGGACTCTTTGCTGCTTCTTCGCACAACAATTGAAAGAAAGTCTTCAATATCACTTGCTTCAGAAATGGTTCTGATAAGGTATTCCCGGTTTTTGGTATTCACCACGCCTCCGGGAACCGTAATATTACTGGATTCAACCGCTCTAAGAATCTCATCAAAGGAGATACGAAGCGATTCCATTTTTTCCTTTTTCACTTTGATCAATAATTGGTTTTCTCTGGAGCCCACCAGGTCCGCGGTTGAAACCTGTTTAATACCAAGGATACGGTCCTTTAACTTAATTGCCGTTGAATTGATTACCTTGTATTCCGCTTCGCCGGACACAATCACTTCAATTACCGGAAGAAAATCAGCAGCTGAAAAATCATCGATTTCAGCTTCCAGTGTTCCTTCAGGAAGCTCCACTTTATTGAAACGGGTTTGTACTTCCTGGTAAAGCCTTTCAAATTCTTCCTTTGAAATACCGTCGTCAAATTCAATGCGGACAACACTCAGCCCCTCGCTGGATACTGATTGAATCCGCTTTAGCTTGCTTATTCCCTTGTATTGATTCTCGATTTTGACCGTAATTGTTCTTTCAACATCTTCTCCCGACACACCAGGGTAGGGCACTATAATATTGACCCAGTAAAAAGGAACTTCGCTGAATTGTTCCTGAGGCAGTCGTGAAAGGCTGAGATATCCGAAAATCAAAAGAGCAGCCATAAGAATGTTTACCAGAACTGAATTGTTAACCGAAAATTTACCAATTGTCATCGCCAATCCCCGCTTTTTCCCTGGTTTCGGGTGATTAACCTTTGTCCTGGCTTTAAAGTCTGGACACGTGTGATAATAAGCATATCATCAACATCCAATCCTGAAAGGATTTCTATCCGGTCTCCCAATTTCTTGCCCATAGCAACTTCATGGGCCTGGGCTTGATTGTTTTCAGCGGTGAAGACAAAATCCTTGTTTTCCCTTTTAACAATCGCGAAGTAGGGAATAATAGCAACAGGATTTTTGTCTGAGGTATCAATATCAACCGAAGCCGACATGCCGGATTTTAATACGGATGATTCTGTGTTTTTCCAGGAAATAATAACCTGAAAACTTCCGGTATCCTTATTGCTTCCAGGAGCAACAGCCTCGACCTTGGCATTTATCAATTCATCAACAGCGGGAATGGATACCTTCGCGGCCTGTCCTTTTCTAATAAGCCCGATTTGCCGTTCGCCGACTCCAATTCGTAATAAAAATGAAGAGCTATCGATGATTTTCGCGACCTGATTACCCCTGTTTATAAATGAGCCAGTGGAAATTCCATCAGCTTTCGCGGCGATGTACCCGCTGATAGGACTTCTGATCGTGCAGTCGTTATAGGCTTTAAGGGCATTTTCGTATTGGGCTTTTTTCAGGTTATACATGCTTTCCGCTTTTATATATTCCGCTTGTGAGATACTGCCGGAATTATAAAACTTTTTTGCTGATCCGAAATCGATGAATGCTGAATCCAGTTCAAGTTTGGCCTGGTTTTTATTGATCTCGGCGATTTTGTTGTCAACTGATATCAGGAGATCATTTTTTTCCACAAAGCTTCCGACATCAAAATCGGTTTTTTGAACTATTCCCTGGGTTTCTGAAATCACCGTAACTTCATTTATTCCTTCAACTATTCCTGACGCTTTTATTCCAGGGACTAGGGTGTTTTTTGAAACGCTAAGAACATCAACCGAAACAGGGGGTTCTTCTTCTTCAGTATAGGAATAGGTGGCTGTTGTGAGGGCATCTTCTTTTGGCGGAGAACAGCTGAATAGAACACAGACTAATAAAAGTTTATAGAATACTTTCATGAATTATCTCCTGATTATATGATAGTGAGAAGCTATATATTTATTATAATTTAGTAAAGATTTTATAGCCAAAGTTTATTTAAATTTTCGTAGAACTTCAGCAGGCGAAAAAATAATTGCCAATGTCATTCTGAGTAGGTTTGATGAAGAATCTACCCTTTCTAAACTGGTAACACGCCGATCATGTACGCGAACACTTTGAACACAAGGCAAGGTGTTTCCATTCAACTGAGATTCTTCACTTCACCGCGCTGTGTTCAGAATGGCTCTCGCGATCAGCTCATGGGGTTTTTATATTCCTTTGGCTCCTTTTTCGCGGCATTGATCAATCCATTTTCGCAGCTTAAGGGGAGCTGTATTTTTTATGGGGCTGTATTGGCTGATTCTTTTTGTCTTGATGCCGCAAAATCCGAGTATGCTGTTGATCATGATTTTATGACCACCGCTAAAAAACCAGTGATAAAGGGGCGGTGAATCCATGGTGATGATAAGGTGTGCTGTTTTTCCTTTTAATAAAGGCTTGGGTAAAACAGTCCCTCGGGTGTAGGCAAAGCCTGGTAAAAAAAGGCGATCAATAAAGCCTTTAAGAAGGGCCGGCAGGCTGCCCCACCAGATGGGGTAAACAAAAACCAGGTGTTCGGCACCTTCGATTTTGCTTCGTGCCGCGAGAAGGTCGGGTTCCAGATCCTGTCGTTTTCGGTATCCCTTGTGAAGCACGGGATCAAAGTCCAGGTCAAAGAGATTAAGGAGTGCTGTATCACTGCCACCTTTTTGTGCTCCTTGTAAATAGCTTTCCGCCAGTTTTGTGCAAAAACTTTTTTTGTCAGGGTGACCATTGATGACAAGTATTTTTTTCATGATTCTTCCTTTGTGTTCCAGGGTTTTCAGAACTGAAAATTGATGTGTTTGGATGTTTGTTTTTAAAGCGCTATCCTTCTTTATCTTGTTTCAGCGCTTTGGGTTTTAACCTTTCTTGTCAGAAAAATTCGTCCTATCATGGCTTTTTTGATCAGCATGCTTTCTTCAAGACCAGCATTGCCAATGGCTTTTGATAAATCGCTTGTTGTAAAGCCGCGCAATATGGAAATCGCTCCGTCATAAGCCGCGAAACTGTTGTGTAAAAACAAAGCAGCAAATATCCTGTAGGCAAAATAGGAAAAGGGTTCTCGTGCCAGGTCGTTCATCAGAAAATTGATTCGGCTTTTATTGTGCACGATTTTTAAAAATCCGGAAAGGGCGTTTGCTGAAAGATGATGCATGAAATGATTGCTGAACATAAAGTCATAGCTTTCCAGGTTTTTTTCGTCAAAGATGGATTTTTCCAAAACCATAATGCCCTTGATGTCTTTGGTTTTATTTCGCGCGAAATTCGCGATTCGAGGGTCATTATCTAAACAGCTTATCTGAATATTAATCTTTTTTTTTTACAGTATTTTAAAAGCCAAAGAGAAATATCACAGCCTCCTGCCCCAATGTCTAAAAAGCTGTAAGGCCTTTGTGTATTTGGCTTCATCGAGGGAATAAGGTGTTTTTTGATCAAACTCCGCGAAGCTGAGAGCAAAATGTTAATCAATGTAAACTGTTTCAGGGTGTTCAATAATTTTTGGTGATCCGAAGATTCATCATCCATTATTTCCGGGCCGCTATGTCGTTTAGTGAAGTCGGCTTTCATGTTGTTTTCCTGAATATGCCCGATTCAATGGTGAGGCCTGGTCCAAAGGCAATGGCCAGCAAAGGCCCTTGGCGCTGATCTTCAAGGATTTTCTTCAGGATAAACATTAAGGTCGAAGAACTCATATTGCCGAATTCCCTTAATGTGTCGTAGGAAAGCTGAAGATCATCTTCTGATAAGCCCATGGTGTTTTGCACTTTCTGAATAATCGCCTTGCCGCCCGGGTGAAGCGCCCATATTTTAATATCATCGAGATTCATATTCCCCTGAGCCAGGATAGCATTAATGGTTTGGTCAATATTTTTCTCGATGATTCTGGGCACATAAGCGGAAAGGCGCATATCAAAACCGGTTTCACCAAGCTTCCAGGCCATGTCATCCACACTGTCTGGCAGGAGTTGGGAATTAAAATAATCAAGTGAAATTTTATTTCCCTGTGAATGATTTGGTCGAGATGAAATTACCGCAGAGGTCACACCGTCAGCAAAAATGGCGTTGGCCACCATGGTGTCCAGTTCTGCTTTTTTCTGAAAATGAAGAGAGCATAATTCCACGTTCACCATCAGCACACAGGCCTTTTCATCGGCCAGGCAAATCGTTTGAGCAAGGGAGAGGCCTGTCAGTGCGGCGTAGCATCCCATGAATCCAATGTGGTAACGTCGGGTGTTTTTGGGAAGGGGTAATTCCTTTAACAGGTAATAATCAAAACCCGGAGCAGAAAAACCCGTGCAGCTGATGGTTATCAAATGGGTGATTTCCGATAACTCCATGTTGAGATCCTTGGAAAAAAGATTTTGGCAGCTTTTAAGGCTTAAGCGGTTCGCTTCATCAATAAAAAGGTCGTTTCGTTTTTTGGTGGAAACCTCAGGCTCCAGATCTTTGTTTTTGGGGTAAAAAGTATAATCTGAAAAATCCTTATCATAATCATCGATTACCGTGTGGCGTTTATCGATACCGCTGTTGCTGTAGATTTTTTCCAGAAACTTTCTGTTTTTTTCATCCCACCCCAGGCCGATGATAAAATCCCTGATAACCTCTTGGGGGTAGCTGGTTTCAGGTACAAGGGTATTAATTTTGTGTAAATAAACGGAATTGGTTGACTTAATCATTAGCTAAAGCTACTATAATAACAGTGTTTGGACAAGTTAATTCAGTTTGAAAGCCAGGAATACTGTGTTGATTTGTTAAGAAAACATCAAGCTTTCATGAAAAGCTGACAATGGAGTTTTCAATAATAACCTGTTGCCTTGTTTCTTAAAGTGAACCCACAGGGTAGGGCTAGTTGTCTTGGATTTTTTTTGCCACCAGCCCGTTAAGGATAGGATGAATAAAAACCGCCAGTTTTTACATAAATTAAAGGATTTTAAACTCACAGAACCTGAGAGTAAAAAGGAGTATAATGAAATTCTTTTTTCTCCTGTTTCCAGGGTTTATTCAATCATCACCATTCTGCTTTCCTTTGGCAGGGACAAGTCCTGGAAAAGGCGATTAATCAGAATGCTGCCCCTGGTTTCAGCGCCCCGGGTGATCGATCTTGCCTGCGGCCCCGGTGATATCTGTTTTTTAATCGCAAGAAAGTATAAAATGGCCAGGGTAATTGGAGTGGACCTGAATCAGGGAATGCTGGAAAAAGCCGAAGAAAATTTGAAGAAGAGCTATCCCCGGTTCAGAAATCGTATAACATTTAAAAAGGGTGATATGAATCATCTTGAATACGTGGATTCATCCTTTGATGTTTTAACAGGGTCCTATGCTTTGCGGAACGCGCCTGATCTGGGCAGCACCCTTGATGAAATCAGGAGGGTTTTAAAACCAGGCGGAACTGCTGCCTTTCTTGATTTTTCAAAATCTCATCTCGTCTTATTACAGAAAATCCAGCTATCCCTGCTGTCCTTCTGGGGAAGGCTATGGGGCCTGGTGTTTCACGGTAATGCCGAGGTCTATGGTTATATTGCCGAGAGCCTGAAAGAGTTTCCTGATGCCCGGGCTTTTTCTCGTCTGGTTGAAACAAAAGGGTTTAAGATTAAAGGTAAGCAATCTTTCTTTTTTGGACTTCTTTGCATTACTGTTGCTGAAAAAATATCCTGAATTTTTGGCTCACTTCTTCTTTTCCTTTAAACGGGATGGTAAGCATGGCATAAAAGCGGGAGAAATATTTTCCCATTCCTGTTTTAAGAGTGATTGCAAGAAGAATATTACGGACCGCGGAAAAAAAGGGCCCTCTAACAGTGCCGACGCGCATGGAAAGCCAGGCCCGTCTGGCTGCTGCTTTTACTGCTTTTTTTCGGCATTTTTCATACACTTCCATTAGCGAGGGGCTGTGGCCTTTTGTCAGCATCTGGCCCAGCAGGGCATCGGCCAGCTCGGCATCGGCAATGCCGGTGTTCATTCCCTGGCCGCCGATAGGTGAAATGGTATGGGCCGCGTCCCCCAAAAACAGGACTCGCCCTTTGAAAAAACGAGGCAGCACATGTTTGTATACATTAAAAGGGCTTTGGCTTAATTTATCCTTTGGTGAGAGTTCGTGGCGTGACCTCTTTTTTATTTCAGCTTCCAGATAACCAGGCTGCGGTGTTTTATGATAGAAATCCGTCTGGATAATCCATCGGCGTTTATTCCCCGGCATGGGAAAGGATTCCACCGAACCTGATGAGGTGAAGAAAAGATGTGCCTCTTTTCCCCAACCTGTGGTGTCGATGAAATCGCCCATTAAAAAGCTGTCTCTGTATTTTATGCTTTTCAGGGGAATGCCCGTGAATTTTCTGACATCACTTTTGTACCCGTCGCATGCGCAGAGATAGTTGGCAGATATCTTTATAGACTCATCACCATGGTTATTTTTGATAATCCCTTCAGCCCATAGCGATGTTTCTGTGTTTTCTAATTTTTTAAGTTCGCAATTCATGATAAGCCGCACCGAAGAAAAAGATTTCAGATGATTCAGGAGCATTAACTCTGTTTTTTCCTGGGGTAAAGAAAGGACAAAGGGGTATTGAGAAGGAATATGGTCAAAACTCACAGAACCGAGTATGGATTTGCTTCCATGAATCCGTACATCGCTGATTTTCAGGCCGTTTTCAATAAAATCCCTTGCCATTCCCAGTGAATCAAGAATCTTCAAGGAAGGAGGGGTTATGCCAATGGCCTTTGAACGGGTTGAAATTTCTGGTTTTTTATCAATAATGATGGTGTTGACACCTCTTTTGCCAAGCAGATTGGCAAGAAGAAGGCCCACAGGCCCAGCTCCGACAATCAGGATTTCTGTTTTCATCAAGGCTCCTTTTTGATTATCATTTCACTCACATCTGAACTATATAATTATAGCTGATTATTTCAATGGTATCAATCCTGGAAAAATAACTGAAACATCTGTTTGAAAATTTTTTAAGCGAAACATTTAAAAGCTATCGCTGATGATGAACGATGCGCCTATGGGCAGCCAATCAACCCCAATAATCGGCTTCGTAAAAAGGCGTGTTCATAGGATCATCTATAACCTGTTAGAAATCGTTATCAAAAGAATAAAGAAAATGGAGACCCAGTGGAAGAGTTAAACATCAGTTTTATATCAAAGTGCTATGGGCGTTACCTGCCCGCGCTCCGCTTAGGCAGGTCGGGCTTTCCAAGGCTCCGCTTCGCTATGAAGCAAAACCGGGCTAAAAAATGCCCGGTTTTGCTTGGCAGTACCCATTTTGAAAAATGGGCACTGCCCCTTTCCAATCCCTAACGCTCAAGCGGCGAACGCCTGGTTTACGATCTGTTTGAATGAAAAATAGTGCTACTGTGGCTTTTGTTTTTCCTTGTTTGGCATATCATGCCTAATCGATTTACCAGGCGATTAGCAAATGATAACAGCCAATTGATTGATAATATAGGCCTGGTTAAGGAAGAGATCTCGAATATGAAGGAATACCAGGAGAAAATCCGGGCCAAAATTCAGAGCGCCCAGGGTACGGTTAATCAGAGCGAGTATTCCATGAAGAATCTGGCTAATAAAATAGAAGATTGTGGCTATTTCAAAACAGGAATTTATACTTTTCATGAAAATCGCGGATAAGATAAATTATTAGCGGATATGAGGTGATTGTTTTAGTGTTACCGGCCCCTGATATTCAGATGGGCTTTGAGGTGGAATACGCGCTAAATAGCTGGTTTGGTGTGGAAATCGGAGCGATAATGAGCTGGCCGTTAAGGGCGAATCAAGTGGTTTTGGAGCTGTGTTTTATGCCAGGGGACAAAGGTGACAGAAGAGTAAGTGTTTCAGGAATGATCAGGGTAAATGGGTTTGAGAAAAGAGGTTTTTTTATATGTAGGGTAGTTTTTTCTTGACAAAATAGGATTATGGGCTAAAATGAATAGCATAACAGATGGCTTTTTTTGGGAAATTTGACAGGCTTTTTCTGTTTAGTGCTGAAATTGTTTGCGCTTCCTTTTGTTTTCCCTTCTTTTTGGCAATGTTTTGTGAACTTTCAGGATATTGTGGGGGTATGGATTTGAGAATATTTTAAAAGGAATTATTATTGCTGAGAATAAAATAAAGAATCCAAACTATGATCAAGTGTCATTAGATAAAATCAAAAGTCATGATTTATCAAAATTATTTGAAGATGCTAACATTGAGCTTGATGAAAAAGAATTATTCTATATCAATATTATTGAGAAATGTGCTATTTGAATGGGTCGTTACCCTTTACCAATGAAAGCAAATCAAATGTATAAACAAAAAGAAGCTTTACGATATAGCGAAGTGCATTTTTGACGATCAATAGAATTACATGAAAAATATGCTTCCTGAAATCTTGCGAGGGCTTTTTGTGAATCAGATATATTACACTCGGGAATAGGGATTGAAGAAGAAAAAATTGTATTTAATTTAATTGAAACTGTAATGAATAAATTATGAGAAAGCATCGAATAACTGCTTTAACTTGACTCGGCTATCGCCTCCGCCTCACAGCTTAAGTAAACGTTAGGTACCCGCCTTCGATGGGCAATGAAAAGGAAGCTTATGTTATGGATTCAGCATTATTACTACGTTCATTAGTAGATAGCGGGAATGGTTTATCAAATAGTGAAATACAATCTCTTTTGCAAAATTCGAAAATTGTTAATCAAATAATTTCTGATGTTTCAGCGAAACCATTGCCAAACGTATGGAGATTAGTGGCATTGTCGGAAATACCTTTCTCAAATCAATTAAAGTACACGAAGAAATTAATTGATTATTTTCAGGATACTTTGTTTACCGGAAATGGATATTCATTTGATAAAAACAATGATTCCTTGCTTACTTGCTACAATGCGATGATCACAGGGTCCTTAATCAAGCTGGGATGTCTTGATAATTACATTAAGAGAAGTATTGAATGGATACTTGAGTATCAACCAATAAATAAGCACTACCATAAAAAATGGGAAGGAAGTGCAAGTAAAAAATATGGTGGGTGTTTTAATAACACACCATGTTATATTGGAGTGGTAAAGAACATAAAAACACTTGTACAATATAATCGGCATATTCAAGATTCAGTCGTGGAGAAACGTATCACCGATGGAATAGAGTATCTATTAGAACATGAACTGCTATTTAGACTGTCAAATGGTGAACCAATAACAAAACACATTTTAGATATTTCATTTCCTGAATCCTATAATTTAAATTGTATTGAATTGTTATTGTTGATTTTTGAAGTGGGTAAAATAAAGGATAATAGAGCTGAAAAGCTAATTAATTATCTGAAAAGCAAGAAAATAAAAAATGAGTATTGGAAAATAAATTATAGCTATAAGGCTGAAGGATATATTTGTTTTGATTCAAAAGGCGTGAAAGCTGAATGGGTGACATATCTTGTTCCCCGCCAGTCTAATTTACCCAACCCTGACAGATCATTTTGCCATTATTTGCCAGCACAAGTTTCCCGAATCTGGCTAATAA
>JAFGWI010000229.1 GCA_016937215.1 Spirochaetales bacterium
ATACCATCCGTACTCCAACAAACAACGGATACGATAAAAACAAGGCTTTCTAAAAGCCAAAATGAACAAAAAATAGCCAGGAATCACCATAAAACTGGTGATTCCTGGCTAAATTGAATAAAAAAATTGACCTTTGACAGTTAAGAGAAGGGTACTACGGATACTTCAGGAAGTTACGCGGATGGCGGCGCCCGTAGGGTACCAAAATACCATCCGTACTCCAACAAACAACGGATACGATAAAAATAAGGCTTTCTAAAAGCCAAAATGAACAAAAAATAGCCAGAAATCACCATAAAACTGGTGATTCCAGGCTAAATTGAATAAAAAAATTGATCTTTGACAGTTAAGAGAAGGGTACTACGGATACTTCAGGAAGTTACGCGGATGGCGGCGCCGGCTGGATGGGTACGGATGGAAGAGGAAATGTGTGTTTAAAACTTTAATTTACGCTGCTTCTCGGTAGTAATGATTCCATAAACCGGAAAGTACTGGGCTTGAAACAACCCTTCCCTTTATCTGTGGTTTATAACCATCAGGGATTTTCTGCTCTATTCCCTGATGAGGCCGACAGGAATTATAATAATCAATATACTCCCTAAGCAAATAATCCAGATGCTTGCGATTGAAAATAATAAAATAATTCAAACACTCCCTGCGAACCGAACCAATAAACCTCTCTGCAAAAGCATTCATATTTGGAGACATGGGAGTAATAGGAACATCTTTAATTCCAAGGCCTTCATAATTTTGCCACCTTAGTTCACCGGAATTATCGTGAATCAAAAAAGTTTTCTCATCTTCCCGCTCATCCATAAAACCGATTAGCTGATTTCTCACAAAGCGATGATTCGGAACATCTGTAATACAAAATTGAACAACCTTTCTTGATTCCAGAGCAATGATAAAAAAAACATAAATACGCTTACCAAGAAAGGTGTCTACTGTGAAAAAGTCAGCCGCGAAAAGTGACTTAATCTGAGCCTTGATAAATTTCGACCAGGTTAATGACCTCTTAACCTCACCCTGTTTTCTGAAAGTCTGTATCACACGCCTGATGGTCGACAAGGAAACCTTAAAACCAAGCTTTAGCAATTCACCCTGAATTTTCCCTGCACCCATCATCACACTTTCATTCTTGAACCTTAAAATGAGATTCCTTATCTCAGCAGAAACAGGCTTTCGACCGGGCTTTCTTTTATATGAATAATTCCAACGCTTTAAAATCAGCTGGTGAAACCATTTCATTACAGTTTCAGGTTTTACAAGTGAAATAAATTGATTGATTTTACTGGATAACCTGCTAAATAAAGCAAAGAACAATCTGTCCTGATTGGTAAAATGAGGCTTCAACCCCTTTAAATCCATCGACCGTTTAAGTATTTCATTTTCTTTCTTTAAAACCTCATTTTCAACAAGCAGGTTCTTGAAAGATGATGTCATTAATGAAAAAATCAACTTGAATAATTCAAATATGAGTAAGAGCATAATGTTTTTCCTTGGTTGTAAAAAAATATTGTTTGCTTTTTTCTGTGAACACCATAGCATAAAATCATAAAACTATAGAAGGGTACTACGGATATTTCAGGAAGTTACGCAGATGGCTTCGCCGGCTGGATATCTACGGATAAAAAGGCAGCTTACGAGCTGCCTTTAGTATTAACAAAACGCTGCCATACAACCCTTGGCCCATTAAAATTGAGCAAATAAGCAACCGGCAATTTTGAAAGCTTAAGATAATTTAAAGTTTGAGAAACCATGCCACTGGTAAAACCAGCCACCGACTTTAATTCGAGAATGATAGTATTGGCCACCACAATGTCGGCAAAGAAAGCCCCAACGTATTCACCAGCATAGGTTAAAGGAAAAACCTTTTGCAACTCGCAAACAATACCAGAGCGCTTAAACTCGGTAACCAAAGCACCCTGATAAGCCGATTCGATTAAACCAGGGCCAAGGGCATTGTGAACCTTGAAGCAGGCACCAAGCACCTTGTTGGATAAAGACTTGTGAATAAAATTTGATTTGTAGAGCTTCATAATATTTTCCTCCTGAAATGAAATAAAAAACGCCATACATTTTTTCAGAGGAGCTGTCACAGGTTTCGGTACTCCGAACCCGAAGGGCTTGACCTTGACAGCGACGAGAAAAAATGTATGCTGCAAAAAAATTATTTCAGGAATAAAATATTATGAACAGCATTACAGAAGGTTTAAGGAGCTGCGCAATTGCCTGTACTACGGATGCTCTAGGGAGCTGCGCGGATGGCTTCGCCGGCTGGATGTCTACGGATGAATAAAATACTACCGGAAAACTGGTCAAGCTAACCGGGTTACTAAAAGCACATCTGCGAAATCCAGCCGGCGGAGCCATCTGCGCACAGCCAGTTGCCTGCAACGGCTTGATCCGTAGTATGAAAAAGAACCAACAGTCCAAAGCATGTCACTAGATTATATAACCGATGACTTCACCCCTTCAGGTGACGAATACCGGGCAAAAGATATTTCGCCATTTAAACCACAAATTATAATTGATCAGCTTAACATGGCGCTGCGGATAAACAATTTAAATTCAGGAACATTGGTAATCGATAAAACAAATCTATCGGATATTGCAGAAACCGATCTATTGATCTACTCAGCCCAGGTATCTGATGAACCTGCACAGCTTTCTGATTATACATGGATTGATACTGGAAATACTGTTGAAATTCAGAATATTAATCCCGAGAAAATTATCCTGAAACCAGTCAATACCAGCTCTTTGGATTATCTGGAAACACTGGGCGAAGCATTGCAAACAACAGGATTCACCCTTGTACGGGCAGATTACTCGTCCAGCAGTATAGTCGCTCAATTCGATCAGCCAGCCAGAATTCGAAGAATTGAACTGGTTCCAGGAGAAAACCATAACCAACACCGGGTTGAAGAAAACCAGTTTGAACTTTATTTGAAAAGTCCTGGCGGTAACTACACTAAATATATTCCACTTGCGAATGATCAATTCATCAAAGACAATGAAACCGGGAAAATGACATTTATTTTCAGTGAACCGGTTGAAAACATAACTACCTTGAAAATTCATGTTCTGTTTGACGAAAGGAACAAGTTCTACGCTGCCCAGGATAAAGCGGAATTTATAAATGAATTATCGCAGATTCTTGAAATATATCAAGAAGGGCAAAGTGCAAGTGAATATTTTGATTACGATAAAAACGGAAACCGTATCTGGCAGCGCAAACTGAACAGACAAAGCCTTGAATATGATTCACTCTATTATGAAAATACAGAATGGCTAAAAACTGATGAACGCAGGGCCTATAATTATGACAAAATGGGCAACGTCACCGAAAAAGGAACACACATCATTTCAGCCGACGGCCTCATTTTTGCCGTAAGCAGCCCCGAAGCCCAGGAATATATAAACAATATCACACAAACTCACAGCATTAATTTTGCAACAACCGGCAAAGATGTTACTTACTACCAATACCAATTCGACGCGTTAAACAGACTTGAAAAAGTATACAAAAATGGTTTAGAATTAGCGAGTTACACCTACGATGTAACAGGCCTTCGGATAACCAAAACAGCCAATGGCGAAACCATTCATTATGTGTATGAAGGCTCAAACCTGATCTTTGAAAAGAATGTGACAACAGGTGAAGTCACGAATTATGTGTTTGGATTTGGAAAGCATCTGGCCAAGGCGGAAGGCCCAATAAATGATCCTGAAAATGTTGATTACTACCATACCGACCAAATAGGGTCTGTCAGAGCTGTATCTGATGAAACAGGAGAGCTGCTCTGGGAAGGTGAATACACGGTATTCGGAGAACTGCTTTGGGAGAATAACCCGGGAGGAATTGAGGCTCCGCAGGTTTATGCGGGTAAGCATTTTGATGAGGAAGCCGAGTTGTTTTATTTCAACGCGAGGTGGTAAGATCCAACGACGGGGAGATTTATATCGGAAGACCCTATTCGGGATGGAGTAAATTGGTATATTTATTGTGCAAACAATCCTGTGACAAGGATTGATCCTGATGGGCTGAATACTTTGGAAGATTATTACTATCAACAAGGTGAAGGCCAATCCCAGGATAAAATAGACTCGCTTCAAGTTGAATATTATTCCAGATTAGTTGGGAATCGACAGACAGAGAAATTTACTGATGTGAATCAGACCTTAATTGGAAATCAAGATTTCAGATATCAGGTTCTTGCTGATTATGCAAACAACTTAAATGAAAATGAAGTTTCCATATTTGATTTGATGAAAAATGACCCGGCTATTTATTCAGCATTACAAATTACTGCTGTTGGTACAGCAGGAAATATACAGGATCTTGCTAATGTAATAGAAAACATGCGAACCACGTTTGGTTATGGGAGTAGTGGGTATTCAACATTGACCGGAGTAGATTTCGCCGCTTCTATTATACAGGATATAACCAGACCAAGCACCCAAGAGCAGGCATTGTTTGGAATGGTAATAGTATCGGTATTTGCAATGCCTATACTTTTTGAAGCTGCTCCTGTTCTTACTGCAAAATTGACTGAAATAAGCTTTAATGCGCAGCTCAGAATAGCCCAAATATTGGGAATTGGCGGGTTTTCGTCACCATTAGCAAGGGGATTTGATAAAGTTTCCAGCAGAATAGCAAATTGGCTTGGTAATAAGTTGGGATCGAATAATATTGGAGGTTTCACAAGGGATGGACTATTAAAAAGTGTTAATGATCCAAAATTAAAAAATATTAATGATTTATATCGACCTGGTGCACAAATTGGTTCAGGGAGTACTGCTGATGCATTACGATATGAACTTCAAACAGGAAATATAGTTGGTGGGCGATCTCATTTGGAGAAGGCGATGAATTATAGTAAAGGGCTTCAAAAATTATTAAGCAAGGGAACGCTAAATGAAACTGATAAAAATATCGCTCAGACGTTATTAGATGATTTAATTAATGCATTAGGAGGTAATTAAAAATTGAAATTTGACAAAATCTGTAAAAATAACATTTATCAATATTTATTGGAACAAATTCCAAATTTTCAAGAAATATACAAAGACGAGATTGAAGCAGACGATGATATGTACTATATTTTTGGCAGATTAGCCGATAGATTTCAAACGCTTCAGGTTTCTGAACTTCATGAGCAAATTAATGAGAAAGAACTTAAAGAATTAAATGATTATTATCAATTTATTAATAATATTTCATCTATGCCAATTGATAAATACACAGAAGAATTAATAGCTTATGGTTTTTTTGAAAATATAGATACAAGCATTAACAATTTCAAAAATACCTTATTATGCAAATTATATCAAAACGCAAAGAATTTGTTTTTTGATACAGAAAAATTTTGGAATAAAAATGAACACCCCCAACCCACAAGTTCCGCTCATCGCTTGCCTGGCCACAAGGTGGCTGGGCTTGCTGATTCGCCGACAGAATTCATCTTATAGTAAGTACGCACCAGGGAGCTTACGACTTCCGATAAGATGGAATTGCTGCCGACTTGTTCGCCTTGGTTAGCTAAACGGATGATGCAATCATCCCGGGTCACAAAAAATGACGGATCACACGAGCTAAGTACATAAACTAGGGGTATCTATAGTACTATAGAGGGGGGGGCTACGTACATAGATGAGGGGTCAGCTATGTACTATGCGAGGGGTCTCCTACGTACATAGACAAGGGGTACTCTATGTACTATGAAGGTGGGTGTTTATAGTACGTAGTGCTGGCACCCGCCACCAGGTGAACAGAAAATCAATTTACGGGCGAAGCGAACAGCTTGGCATGGATGCCGTTGGGTACCAAAATACCATCCGACTCTCAACAAACAACGGATGCCTCAGTAAACTACGCGGATGGATGCGCCGGCTGGAAATCCGTACTACCGATGCTCCAGGGAGCTACGCGGATGCCTATGGCAGCTGGATGTTACAGGTAACCGCGCCGATGAATGAAATGCTTCGGATAAGCTGATTTAGCTAACCGAGCCACCAATAGCACATCTGCGAAATCCAGCCGGCGGAGCCATCCGCGCAACCCCAGGCCCCTGGGCCGGAGTATCGGTAGTATTGAAATTGAAGAAAAACCTCGCTTTTTGACCATTTTCAGCTTTATTTTATAAGCAGGGCTTTACTTGTTTGTGCGTGGGAGTGGGATTTGTAATCCACTTTTATCTGGCAAAATAAAGGGGTTTTGTTTTTACTTGATGGATAAAATTTTTGAAATCGGAAGAATAATTCTTGGATCGCTTTTGGGTTTTCAGTTTATAATTTTATTGTTCCGTTTTTCAAAAGACCGTAACCTGAAGGAATTTATTTTTTTTACCTTGATTCTGCTTTTTGTGGGTATAAAGGGCTTTTTGCCAGGTTATTTGTGGATAAACTTTTTTACATCCTTGTTGCTTATAAATTTACTCGGAAATTATCTCTTTATCGTGACGCCTGTTAAAAAGGTTTTGTTATGGAATTTGAGCTGTTTTTTTCTTGGATTCTTTGACGTGTTAATTTTCAGGTATTTTCAGGTTGATGGGATCATTTATCCTTTATATTATTTTTTTTCCATGATGATTTTGTTGCTGTTACCCATGTTTTTGCTTTCTTATGTTTTTAGACAGAGCCGCAATAAAATATTCAGGGTATTTATCGTCATAATAGTTCTTTTTGTTTGTTCAAAGACCTATGATATGCTGTCCTTCATACTTTACCTGCCCCGTATTGATGCCAGTTTGTGGACAGCGTTGTTTATGATTTTTGGTGCCGGCTATATGCTTTTTCAGCAGGGTTATTTGCTTAATCAGGGCTTGTTCGGTTTTCAAAAACAAATCCAGCTGCAGGAGCAGCATATTCAAGAGGCCATGGCTAAGCTGTTTCAGACTGAAACCACGCTGCTGGTCCAAGACAGATTGGTGACCAGCGGTATTTTAGCTGCCGGCGCGGCCCATGAGTTTAAGAATATTTTATCCAATATTCGGCTAAACGCTCAATACGGCCTTCAGGTAGAAGAGGATGAACGAGAGGAAGTGATTCGTGCCATTCTTTTAAACGCGGACCAGGGCTTTGAATCGGTTAACCGTTATATGGACATGGTCATTCTTCGGGAAGATGAAGAAAAATGCCGTATACAGCTGCCCCAGGATATTGATCCGATTCTTAAATTGATGCGGGTATCGCTTCGTCACGAAGGAGTTTCTTTGAATATTCATCAATATGAGCATTTCAGTATTAAAATGGGCAAGGGGGAATTCCTTCAGGTTTTGATGAATCTGATTCGAAACGCTTTGAGCGCTCTTAAGGATAATTTGCAAGGGGATAAAATCATTGATCTTTTTTTTAAACAAGATGATCAATCGAATATCATTATGGTCAAGGATAATGGCTGCGGTATTCCCGATACTCTGAAAGAGACTCTTTTTGATCCCAATTGTTCAGCCACCAAAAGTTCCGGTTTGGGGCTTTATTTGTCCAAAAAGCTGGTTCAGCGCAATTCCGGAACCATCAGGTTTCAATCCCTTGAAAGGGGAACCCTTTTTCAGCTTGTGTTTCCCAGGTTTTAGCTATGAGCTTGGTTTTGCCTTCGAATAAACAATAGCTGTCTGACTTTGCCATTATCGGGTGATTTCAATTAGATTTGAGGTATTTGTTTAGCTGGTTGTTACGTTGGGCGTTTCCTGCTTTCATTTCATTACAGCAGGCCAGGCTTTCCATAACTCCGCTTCG
>JAFGWI010000230.1 GCA_016937215.1 Spirochaetales bacterium
TCGAAACAGAAAAAGAGGCACTTGAGTTCCTTACCAGCCGGGAAATGCATCAGATGTTTCTCAACATTGGCACAACGAGATGGGCAAAGACAGAAAATGCCGCAGGATTATTTGTAAGCATGTTTTACAAAAAACTTGTTAAAAGCCAGCGCCGGGCCGGCATTAAAGACAAATATATTATGGATGTCCTGATGCACCGATTATGGACAACGTAATAGTAAAAACCGGCGTTAAATTTGAAGACGCCTTCAGGGGCTCAATTTCTGACCCTTTTCTAGAGATTTACAGATCTTGATAGTCTCAGCCGCTCGAAGAAGAAGAACAGGCCTGTTACACAGTTTTTGTTAACCTTTTCTTTATCATCGGCAGTAAAAGTGAAAGAAAGGTCAAAGCCGAGTAAACGATACCCCAGATGATTTCAGACTTTTCCTTATAGCCAAGGCTGTTAAAGACAACGGCAACTATCATCGCCACAACGAAAAAGGCAAGCTGAAAGGCTGCGATTCTAAAGTTTTCCTCAATGTATGACCAATCTTTCTGCAGATTCAGGCGCAGAAATTTAGCCAGCAAGGAAATGGCAAACAACGCAAGAGGAACATAGAGCGATTTCTTATAATAGAACCCCCCGGCAAACAGCAAGAAAAACAGGTAGATAAAAGCTATTTCCAGAAGCAACTTTTTGTCATTTCTCAAGAACTTTAGTTTTCTGAATTTAAGTTCAAAAACGTTCGAATACACAGCCATATTAACCGCCAGCTCCGAGAAAAAGATATAAATAAAGTCGCCATGCAGGTTTAAAATATCTATTTTAAAGAGCAACAGTACATATAAAAAAGTCAAAAACAAATAGTATAAAGCATCTATCATCTTAAATTCCTCTTCATAAAGCTATTGTCATCGATTCATAATATCCGGAGTTCTTTTTCCGCTTTTATTGATTACCCTAGGGCTAATTATGCCTTATAACAATAATACAATGAAAATTCAATTAATATCAGGAATAAATGCCTGAAGCATGATTACTTTAACCTGATTTTTTCGCTTGATTTTTATTCATAAGAATCATCAATTTTTGATTGTGACTCGGTCCAAGCAGGTGAATCAGTTCTTGAACAAATATGTATTCAAGGCATTCTTCATTGACGGTCGTCTTATGAGATGGAGAAAATAACAGTACAGGCTGACAAGTTTTTTGCAGTTGATTTGATTTATAAAAACAAACGAAAGACAAAAATGGCAATAACCGCTTTGCATATTATTCACAAATCCTTTATGATGAGCAATTGGAGGTTGTGATTTGAAAACAGAAATAAAGGTTAAGCCACCTGGTAAGGGATGTGGAGCTATTTCGTTCATACTAGGAATCAGCCTGATTTTTCTCATCATACAGACGAGCGCTCATCGAACCGACTATACTTTTCAAATTATCCTGGCATTGTTTTCAATAGGCCTGATTGCCCTGGGAAATTTTATCAGTAAAAAAGCACATGGCTATTATGAATACAACGATGTTACCAAGATTCTATTTTACAAAACGTTTAGATTTGGGGGGCTTAAGAGTTTCGTAATTGCTAAGAAAGATAATATTCTGGGAGTTGGGGTAAACACATATTTTTATCCAAGATATAAGGATAGACCTGAGTCTTGGGCCTATAGTGTTTTTATAATTTTAAAAGACAATACTCTTGTGGAATTATCAGACATAGAAAAGAGCCTGGAAGAGATAAATGATCGTGTTGTTAAGCTTTCAGAGCTTTTTGATTCTCCTGCTTTTTTGGGAATAGAAAAAATGTATCCAAAAATCATTTTTCAAGAATCCAAGTTTGAAAAAATTGACTATATTAAGGATCGTTCATTTTTTATTGAGACTCCGGACTATTGTAAAGACTTTTACTATTTGTGGACAATGAGAATAATCATCACATTGGTAATTATCTTTTTTCTATCTCTGTTTGCTTTTTTATTATGGGAAACATTCCTGTCTTTTACAGGCTAGAACTCTTATTTAGCCTAGAAACTTAATTGAAACCAGGTCGCTTAAACGAGCCGTAAAAAGCAACATAGCCAGATTTCCTGAAGATTTTATGTTTGAGCTGACCAAATCCAAATGGAAAGAACTGGTCACAAATTGTGACCTCCTCCCCCTTAATTTAAAGTTTTTATTTTTGCGATTACTACTTTATGATAGTTCCACGTTTAAAGAAACATTTCAATGCGAATGTTGAACCAGCTTGCAAAGAAGTATAAATTTGCTTTACCATTTTAGCTGCAAGACAGGCCATAAAAAGGAAAAAAATGAAATTAAACTTTCCCGGTAAAAAACTGATTATTCTGGTATCGGTGTTAATTTTACTATTTACCGTCGCAGAAAATGGCCTTTTTGCAAACCAGCACGGGCACAAAAACAGCAGATATTTCTTGCTGAGAGACGATGAAAAAACTATTTCCCTTAATGAATTTGTCAATGAATCAGTTAGCATTGTCGCCAGTTACTCTGCGCCCGAAACTTCAATTTATGGCACTGATGGTATAAGATTTACGGCGATTTTCAATCCTGAAAAAATGGAACTAGCTGTAATTGATTTTGAAGATGGCTCTGTTCATCGCGAAGAAGTGCCATTCCAGGCGTTGTTTCACACCATCATGGTTCATAATGGAAGCATATTTTTAGGCGGAGAAAAAGATAGAGGAACAAAGCTCGTTAGGCTCGATTTAAAAACCATGAGCTGGTCTGCATCTGAAAATCCTGTCAGAGGCAGAAAGGCAATTGACGATTTAATCCTGGACAAGGATTATTTGATCGCTGTAGATAACGTAGTTTTTCCCAAATATATCCTCTACTACAAACTCGGCAAAGACGGACAGATAAGTTTTTCTCATAAAACTTCACTCAGATTTATCGGTGGTTTTGAAGAAATACAGTCAGCAAGGATACAGGAAAAAAAGATTGGAATTTTTTCAACAACCTTGAAAAAATCAAGAGATAACATAACCGTTTACAATAAGGATAATTTCAAAGACAATTTCTTCATCATCAGCTCTGAAGCAGCAGGATTCAAGGATTTTCTGCTTTCCGGTGATAATCTTATAATTGCGACCAGGAACGAAGGGTTAATAAGAGTTGATTATAAGCAAAAAAAAGACAACTCAAACCCCGATTTAGTAAATGCCACATCTTTTGATCGTTTAAAAATTAATTTTGAAAAAAATGAATCCCTGACAAGCCTTACAGAGGTTCCAGGCAGCGACAAAATGATTGTTTCGCTAAAAAATGAATTCGGAAAGTTCAGACAGGTGGTTTTCAATCCAGCCACCGAAAATGTCGAAAAATCGGCGGGAAAGCTTTGGATTACACCGTATAAAAAAACCTTAAACAAACTTGACAGCAAACAACCACCGGAGCAAATGCGAATTCTGGTGAAGGGAATAATAGGCGACGCAAACAGCTTGACCGCCATCATTGAAGACAAAGATGGCAACAGCTTCACCGTAAAAAAGAATGAAAATATCGAAAAGCTCGGAATCAAAATTGTTGATATTATGAAGGACAGAATAGTTATCTTTTCAAGCAAAAAAAAGAAAAGACGAACCTTCATGCTTGATAAAAAGCAAACAAATTTTTAATAAACAATCTGCTTACCAGCTGGCTCCTCCGCCTCCGCCAGAAGAGCGTCCGCCGGAACCGGCAAAATACTGGTCTATCGAAGAATAAAAAAGATTCTCGACCTGACTTAATGATCCAACAATTACGATTGCAAGCAGAACTAGCGTTACGACAAACATCTTGTACAAACTATATCATTTGCGCTGAGTTTCACGCAAACAGCTATCTTCTTTCAAAACAAGCGATTTGCAGAGGGCTAATTGTTTTGTTCACCGCATTTTAACTATTGTGCCAAGAAAAAAAGTTGCAAGACACATTATCAAACGAGTATTATGAAAGCAGAGCAAGGCTATTTTTTCTCAGTTCAGGCAGGTATATGGATAAGATTACTGAAAACAATACAATAAGTGAA
>JAFGWI010000231.1 GCA_016937215.1 Spirochaetales bacterium
CGCGCCGAGGATTTCGAAGCGAAGCGGAGTTATGGAAAGCCTGGCCTGCTGTAATGAAATGAAAGCAGGAAACGCCCAACGTAACAAATAGCTAAACAAATACAAAAAATCAAAAGAACCAGGAGGACGTCCTCCTTATGATTATATCTTATAGTAGAATTAGTAGTTAAGTAAAGAAAAAGCTTCAAAAAGGGATTACCAAGTATTCACATTGTCCAAAACACGCCAAATATATAGGATGATTATCAATTTTCTTAAAAAAAAATTACTTAATATGAACGTTTTGTGAACTTGCTTTACAATATAATCAGATTATTCTATAATTTTTTTAACTTGTAAAAATTGATTAAGGATATCAAATTATAATTTAATACTGAAAGGGCCCTCCTTTAGAATCTTTAATCATTTATTAATACTTAAAAAAACTCTATCCAACGCAATGACTATAGAAATATAATTTGCCTATAAATTTAAAAAAGGAGAAAAAAATGTTACCAAAAAAAAACATGTTTTGTTTGATTCTGTTTTGTGCCTTTTCATTTTCAGCCTATTCACAGAATTGGCAGGACACCAATTGCGACGGTATTATCAATATTGTCGATGCACTTATAATTGCCCAATTTTATGTGGGAATAGGGCCCGCATTAAGTTCTTGTGGAAATGAGGTATTACCTGTTTCAGATCCTCAGCTCCAGCTGCAGCTGAGACAAGCAATCGGAAAATCCGGAGGAATTCTGACCATAGATGATGCCAAAGGTATTGAAGAAATTGATTTTGATATTTATGATTTTTATACATCCATGGACTATTATGTAGGCCTTGACTATATCGATTTAAAAGGGCTGGATTCATATCCAGATTTAAAAAAACTGAGTATTTGCGCTCATAAAATTTTCACTTCATCAGTATTGGCAGATTGTGAAAAACTGGAATCCCTGAAATTAACGAGTATAGATTATATGGATGATATCTCGATTTTCGAAAAACTTAGCTCCCTTAAAGAATTAAAATTTGATTTTCTGAATCCATTAATTTCCGATTACAGTTTTTTAATTGATTATAAATATCTGACCAAACTGGAATTGCTCTTTGATTCCTATTCAAGTATCAGTTTTGATTATTTACAGAAAGTACCAATGCTGCCTCAGGTCAAGCAGCTATCCTTGGACAAACATGCAAATCTGGATTTTTTAAATAAATTTCCAAATCTCGAGAGCCTGACTGTTGTTCCAAGATCAAATTGGGATCGAAATACCAATTTGACAAATTTATCCTTTTTAAAAAAGGTAACCAAGCTGATCGAGCTTACAATTACAAAAAACGCGATTAATGATATTTCTGCTTTACGTTGGGTTCCCAATTTGAAAAAATTGGATCTGGAAGCAAATACGAATATTAGGGATATATCGCCTTTGCAAACGGTTCATTACTTAACCGAATTGAGGTTAAGCAATGCAAGGGTGGAAAATATCGAAATCCTGAGCAACATGCTTTGCCTCCAAAAGTTGTACTTATCAGGAATAGCAATGAATGATATTGATTTCCTAAGCAATTTATCTTCATTGGAAGAGCTGGATATAGCAAATTATGATGGTTCAAAGGGGTATTCAATATTATTCAAACTCGCGAATTTGAAAAAAGTGATAATAGCGCCAAAAATAAGTGATATCAATCTTTCGAACAGAGGGGAATTAGTGGAATTGGCATCCACTGGTGTGATTGTCGCGAGCAGTGATGGAAATAAATTGGAGGTGGATATTAATGAATAATAAAAGAGTTAAAATAATTATCGCTGTTGCAATTTTCCTCTTGGCTCAGCCTGTTTTTTCCCAGATCACAGGCGATTTTAATTGTGATGGAATTATCAATATTGTAGATGCTCTATTGGCAGCACAAGTTTATGTAGGCATAATCTCTCCGGATTGTAATGCTTGTCAGGAAAAAATAACATTTAATGATGAATATGTTGAAATTATCATTAGAAACATGATCTCTAAACCAGAGGGAGACATTACACGGGAAGATGTAAATTCTGTTTACACATTTCAGAGCTATGAACGAGAATTGGATCTTAATGATATTAAAAAATTAAAAGCTTTGCGCAATCTAACAATTGCCTATACACCCCTGTCTGATTTGTCTCCTCTGCTTGAATTAAAAAATCTGGTTTGTTTAAATCTGGTCGGATGTAATTTATCCGGAGATCTAAGTGTACTGAAAAAACTCAGATTTCTTAAAGAACTAAATTTGTCTGTAAATAAAATTACCGATGCTTCTTTTTTAAGTGGAAACTTTCCCAATTTATGTACTCTTGATTTATCGAATAATCCTATTGAAACTCTGAATCTCTCAGAACTTCCCAGGCTTGAACAATTATACGTTTACAGTTGCAAAATCTCAGAAACTGAAAAATTAAAGGGATTGGACAGATTAAAATACCTGTATATTCAGTATAATACACTCACAACAATGACTGGTTTTAAAAATCTGGCTCACCTTGAATATCTGGACACAAGGAACAACCAATTAGTGGATATGCAGGGTTTATCTGGATTAAAAAACTTAAGCTATATTAATTTATCCTTAAACCAGATAATCGATATTTCAGTTTTACCTGATCTTGAAAAGATTAGTCATGTTGATCTTTCGAGTAATTTGATAAGTCAAGTTCCTGACATATCAGCTTTATCATCTTTGCTTTTACTGAAATTAAACAACAATCAAATTGATTCAATTTCCAATCAGCCCAATTTATCACTTAAAAATCTTGATCTATCAAAAAATAATATTCAGACAATAGATTTTATTGAAGCATTGCCGAATTTGGAAATATTGAATTTATCGGGAAATCAAATTGTTGAAATACATGTCTTGAATGAAAAAAAATTAAAATCCTTGGCAATCACCAACAATTTTATCAATAAAATTGAAAATATCAAACTTCCGGAACTTGTTTCAATCGGTTTATTAGGTAATAAGATAACTTCGATTGTTAATTTGGATATGCCCAACCTGATCGGTACATTGACTCTGGACAGCAATCAGATCTCCCATATCGAGAATCTGAATTGTCCATTAATTACGCAACTGAGTGTACAAAATAATTTATTGAAAGATTGCTCATTTACAAAGGCATTCGACGCCCTTACTCATATCGATCTCCGAAATAACCAGATCGAGAGTATTGATTTGTCAAATTTTAAATTTCTTACCCATGGGAATTTTCAAAATAACAAAATTTCACAGGTTATAACATCAAAGGATAACGATGCTCTGGTCTTTATTGATCTTACAAATAATCAAATATACGATTTGGAAGAATTAGTGAATCTGGAAAATATGGTACAAATAAAATTAAGCGTAAACATGATCACCGATCCCATGCCACTTTTAAAACTTTCAAAATTAAAATACCTATATTTGGGTTATAATCCTATACCCGACGAAGTAATGATGGAATTCAGGGAGCTATTGGACAGTTCGGTAAGGCTTAGTCTATAATTGATATGAAAAATAGTATCTTGGGGTTTTAGATTAAATGCTATAATCTTAATCATGGGAGCTGCTTCATGACCAGAAAAAAAAGGCAAAAGGCATATGGTATATGCCTTTGTTAATTCACTTCTAAAAAAAAATAAAGCCAAAGGGTCATAATGCCTTTGGCTTAAAAAAAGCTATGTGAAAAAATAATCGCAACCCGAAGATTGCTTTATTAGCACACTGTAGTTTTTTTTTCGAAAGCAAGTTGCTGTTTGCCGGCCTGGGTGTTTGGAGCAATACGCTGAGCTTAACCAAGGCAAACAAGTCGGCGGAATTAAGCGTTATGGGAAGCCGTAAGCCACCTGTGGCGTGCTTACTATAATGTGTGTTCTGTCGCAGAAAGAGCAAGCCAACCACTCAGCCCCTGGGCAAG
>JAFGWI010000232.1 GCA_016937215.1 Spirochaetales bacterium
GCGGAGCATTTATGACCAGGCCAGGACGCATGGCCGAGCAATAAATGCGGAGCATTTATGACCAGGCCCCCGTCTTTCCTTCTCAGAATGACAAGTGGTTGAAACATTATTCTTTTAATTCGATTGCCCTGCCCTGAAATCAGCTATTTTAGATCTTTAATCACAGAGACAAATGCCCCTGAAAACAGAAAATATTGCCATTTTCATCAAAAAAGGATTTATATTGGAGCTAATTGCAAATGTCCTGACATTAACAATTAACGGGCAGCAATATATCAGTATCTTACTATCCGAAAATAAAATAACTTATCCGCAATTTTTATAATTCTTTCATAACTTCAGTCTTGAAAGAGCCTCATTGCTTTAGCTGAATAAACAGGGGGTTGCCCCAGCCCTGAAGGGGCTCGGGCCGGGCTCTCGGCAACTCCGCTAACGCTCCGAAGGTTTTTTGGTCGGAAATAATCCGACCAAAAACGCTTTGCCAAGGCATTTTTGAAAAAATGCCTTGCCATTGCTTTGATCCCTAACCCGTTAATCGCGACAAACTACTTTTAGCTGAACAACTGCCTGAATCCTATTCCCAGGTCCAGGTATTGCCCCAGGCGCTGTCTTTATACTGGTTGGAAAAGAGTCCTTTGTCGCTGGTGATAAAATAGACCCTGTCACGAGGAGCATCAATATAAAAACGAAGCACATAGGCATAATAAAGCTTATCACCATTACTCAAGCCCTCGGGACGGTCCATCTTGGTCACATCACCGATTTGCATCTGATATGCGCCATAATTACTTGTGCCCACAAGAACATTGCCATTAATCTCGGCAAAATGGGTGAATGAGACCTTGACCTTGGTCGATGATATTTCCTGGGCCGCGCTTACCGTCCATGTGGTTAAATCCGGCGAAGAATACACATAGCCTGCATCTGTTGATACATAGAAAAGGCTATAGGTATTTGAATAAAAAAGCCCCTTAAAGGCGTCCTCTGTGGAGGGCTTTCCTTTTTCGGAAAAAAGAGAAGGGTCAGCATCACCGTAGATCGCGCTTTTGGTAATAGCATAATAGCTTGAGCCTGAAAAAACAACATCCAGAACAGGATTAGCCAAGGCGCTTAATGCTGTATCACTATAGGTGCCGCCATTATAATAAGCCAGCCCAAATTTATCAACGCTTCGGCTCTCATCATAATAACTGACAAAGAGTTCGCTCCCCTGGTTCCATAAATCCAAAACCTGCTTGCCCTTAAACTGGCTTAGTTCAGTCCAGGAAGCTCCCTGATTGGCAGAAAGATACAAACCATCATCAGCCCCTTGCCTGAAAAAGCCCAAATACAAATTGCCTCCAAAAAAACCCAAAGCTGTTAAGCCTGTTGTCCCTTCAGGTAGAGCAATTGTGCCCCATTCCGCCTCAGATGAAGCTGTAACATCCTTTTTATACAAGGTTCCATAAGCAGCCAGATAAAAGTAGGACCCGTCGGATACCATGTTCCTTAAGCTCAGATCATTATCCAGAGAATTATCCACCACCTTTTCAGCCTCTGATAAAGCCAATAAAAGTGATTCATTATTCTGACAAGCCACAACCAGAAATATTAACAAGGCCGTAAAAATTAAAACGAGTTTATTCATTATTCTATTCCTTCATTCATATATTGCTAAAAATGATAAAAAAGCGCCGGTGAAATCTCCAAATGGTAGCCCATCATTCCCGTTGGTGTGTCACTGGTGGGTAATTCCAGTGAAGCCCACCAGGCCAGCCGGCCGCCAAAAGAAAGGTTCGAATCCCAGCGGTAAAAACAGGCCACACCGGGTTTCAAAAAGAGCATGATATTGGAATGTTCCTCGCCGTATTTACCAATATTGACCCCCAGATTAAGAAACACCGGTATTTCAAAACGGTCTATATTCATGACATAACTTATTTTCGCGGAAACTGGCAGAAAAACAACGGGTCTACTGTTCACATCAAAGGCAAAGGCCCCGCAGAGTTCCAGGCCGAGCCGCCAGGAATGGTTCAAATAGGCATTCCAGTTCAAAAACCCCATTGCTCCTGGAGAGGTGTTGGCATCAAGTACCTCACCGCTCAAAAACTGGTGAAAAAGAGGCAGAAACAGCCCTACTCCAATCGAAAAGGTCTGGTCGCCCAATTCATGACCAGACAGAGCCACAATGGACCTTTCCTTGGCGCCGGCAAAACCTCCGGCTATCAGCATCAAAGCCAACATAATAAAAATCGCTTTTTTCAATCTTATCTCCTTAAAGCAGTCCCCAGGCTGGCAAGGAAAACCCGCGACAGGTAACCAGCGGACCGAATATGCAAAAAACAAATCTTGAATCTGCCCTCTGGCAGAAACTTCCTTTGAAAACTAAACAACTTCCCCATTCCATTGTTACAGCAAAATATAGCATCTTCCCCCTTCTTTATCAAGCCGGAGTTTTTCAGACCATTGTGTCCAGGGCAGATTATGTTTCGAGTAATAGAAGTGATTGTATAAATCCTGATATTGACAAGAAACCGCGCCAAAACAAAAGCGGAAAATCCTTTAGCAAAAAATAGGGATTAGAAATCCTTCATCAGAATTTCACTCTATTTTTATGGAATTACACAAAAAAATAAAAAAAATCAGGCTCAGCCTGATAGAATTAAGATTCCATACAGCTTATAGTGTGGTTAATTTTATAAAAAAACCTATTTAAGGAGAAAACGATGAGAAAAAAACTATTATTTTTGCTTCTCGCCTTCTGTTTGGTTCTAACCATGACAGGATGCCCTAATTTAACACCAGAAAATGAGCAAGTTGATGCAACTGCGGAACCAGAAGTGACCGCTGAAGTAACACCAGAACCTGAAGTAACACCGGAACCTGAAGTAACACCAGAACCTGAAGTAACACCAGAACCTGAAGTAACACCAGAACCTGAAGTAACACCAGAACCTGAAGTAACA
>JAFGWI010000233.1 GCA_016937215.1 Spirochaetales bacterium
AACAAGCTGAAACCCGGAGCCGCGACTATTCGCGGCGAGGATTTTGGAGCGAAGCGGAACTGCGTAAAGCCCGGCCTGCCATGCCCCTGGGCGGCAGGCAACGCCCTGAATCTTCGATTTCAGAAGGCAATAATCATCAAAAAGCTCAGCAAAATGATGATTTATGTGAAGCTTTGTCTTTTGATGCCTTGAAATAACATCGGAAACTTTATAAATTGTTAGCTATTCGAGACTCTGGCCGAACTGGGATTTTTCAGGTGCCATGCTGTTTCGAATAGATTATATTGTTTATATGTAAAATCACGGGTGATTGAGGTTTGTTATGTATGTTGATGAAAATTCCTTAGAAAATTTGGTAAAAAATAAAAATGTGCTTTTAATCAGCTGTTTTAGCGAGATATCAAAACGGATTGTGGGTCAGAAAGACATGGTGAAGGGGATTTTTATGGGAATTCTAGCTGGAGGGCATGTGCTGCTTGAGGGTGTGCCAGGCTTGGCCAAGACTTTGGTTATCAAGACTGTGGCTGATGTGATTGATGCCAGCTTTAAGCGAATTCAGTTTACACCCGATTTGTTGCCAGCTGACTTGGTGGGTACCATGATTTACCGGCCCCAAACCGGTGAATTTGTACCTCGCAAAGGGCCGGTTTTTTCCAACATTATTCTTGCTGATGAAATTAACCGGGCGCCGGCCAAGGTGCAGTCAGCTTTGCTTGAAGCCATGCAGGAAAGGCAGGTTACCCTGGGTGATCAGACCTTTCATCTGGATGAGCCTTTTTTTGTTCTGGCGACCCAGAATCCCATTGAGCAAGAGGGTACTTATCCTTTACCTGAGGCCCAGCTCGATCGTTTTATTTTGAAAATTCGCGTAAACTATCCTGATTTTCAGGATGAAGTGGGAATTTTGAAGTTAATTGGTATTGATCATGATATTAGTGTCAGGAGTATTTTGAATAAATATCACTTGAAGGAAATTCGCGATGTGATTGACCGGATAAGTGTGGATGAGCGTGTAATGGAGTATATTGTGTCTCTGGTTTCATTAAGCCGGCAAAAGCCAGGTGAAAAAAGCGGGTTTTTACGTTTTATAGAATTCGGTGCTTCTCCCCGGGCTTCTTTGTATTTGCTTCGATGCGCTAAGGTAAATGCATTTTTTGAAGGACGTGTTTTTGTCATTCCCGAGGATATAAAGAAAGTGGCCCAGGATGTTCTTCGCCACCGAATCATTCTGAATTATGAAGCGGAGTCGGAGGGGTTGGAAACAGAAGATATTATTTCAGAAATGTTGGGTTTTGTACCGGTTCCCTGATAAATGAAAAAAGATAAATTTTTTGAAAAAGTAAAGCGACTCGAAATTTTTGCTTCAAAGCTGGCTGTTGAAATGATGGCTGGAAATTTTAAATCCGCTTTCAAGGGACAGGGAATCGAATTTGATGAGGTTCGTGAATACACTCCTGGCGATGACACCCGGTTGATCGACTGGAATGTGACTTCCCGCATGGGGATTCCCTTTACAAAGACTTTTCGTGAAGAAAGGGAGATGACCCTTTTTTTCGGAGTGGACGTGTCTGCTTCCTTATTCGCTGCCGGTTCCCAGGATATATCCAAGATTCGCCAGGTTCAGTTGATTTTCGCGATTTTATCGATTTCGGCTGTATTGCAGCATGACAAGGTCGGTGCTTTGTTTTTTTCCGACCAGCTGGAAAAATGGGTGCAGCCTTCGCAAGGGCGAAAGCATATTCTTCGTTTGATTCATGATTTGCTGAAGATAAAGCCGGAAGGAATCGGCAGCGAATTGGGACGCGCCTTACGAACCATGGACGAGAGCATGAAACGCCGTGGGGTTTGCATTATTATTTCCGATTTTAAGACCTCTCAATATGAAAAGGAATTATCCCTTTTAGCCCGAAAGCATGATGTGATTGCCATCAAGATTTTCGATTCAAATGATGTTGTTTTTCCACCAATGGGTTTTTTGGAAATGCGGGATGTGGAGTCCGATGATATTATCCTGACTTTCGGTCGTTCAAAAGCCTTTCGCGAGGAGTTCAAGGCTTTTGAAGAACATGAGCATATGTACTGGAAAAGGCTTTGCCGCAGTTTGAATGTGGATACCCTGGAAATTGAAACCTCCGATGATCCGGCATTAAAGATGTTTCAGTTTTTTCAAAAGAGGAAACGGCGATGGCGATAAGAATTGGTTTTTTTCTTTGCGCGTTGTTTTGTTCTGTTTCGCTTTTTTGCAGTGATGATTTAACGCCTTTTATAAAATATAAATCCTTTATTCCTCCGAATTATTATGTTGGAGACGAGGTGGCTTTGTGGATTCGTTGTCAGGGTATTGGCGCGTCTGATTTAAAGAAGCCGGAAAACCTTTTTAAAGATCAATGGTATGAGATCCTGAAAATCGATATTCGACAGGTCGAACCTGAGGTATTTGAAATTGAAATTAATTTTCGAGCTTTCAAGCCAGGGCTCATGAATTTACCGGTGATTAATTTAGGTAGGTATTATATACCTGAGGTTGAAATAAACACCCATTCCATTTTTGATATTGGCGTAAAGGAAGAAATCCGGCCGCCTCGCGGTCAGATGTATTTCCCCTATACCTGGATAAGGCTTTTGTTGTTTGTGTTTTTTATCATTGGCTTGCCTTTTGCTTTGTTTTTTTTAGGACGTTATTTATTCCGTTATTATGTTCGTTGGGAGCGTTACCGCCGCTTACGCTTTCCTCGCAATAAATTGCTCCGGGGTTTTAAGCGATTAAGACGCCGTATGGGGGAGATTGATGTTCGAGAATTTTGTATTCATTTTGTGGATCTTTTTAAAACCTATTTGTCCGAAAGATTTACTTCAAAAATACTTAATATGACAACCTGTGAAGTTGGGGCTTTATTGGAAGCAGAAGCTTTAGGCCGCGATATGATCGACACCATAGAGAGTTTGCTGAAACTGGCAGACCTTGTTAAGTTTAGCGGTAAAATAATCGAGCGTGATGAAATGCAGGTTTTTCTTGATGAAGGGGAGAAAATAAGTTTGAAATTGGAAGACGAGGCCTTGAAAAATGTGGACCTTTGACGCGCCTTTTGGCTTGCTCCTATTAGTTTTTGTTCCGATGGGAATATTTTTTGTCCATTTTTGGTCGTTGCGGGGTAATATCATCAATTTCAGTTTTAATTACTGGAAAAAGGATTCTTTTGAGCCTCACTTTGGCATAGTTAAAATAATCTGGATCGTTTTATGGGTGTTTTTTTGGACAGGCTTTGTTTTTTTTATTCTGGCTTTTTCCAAACCCTATAGTGTTGTGAAAGAAAAGATATTTCTAGGTTCTGGTGTGGATATGATTTTTGTGCTTGATGAATCGCCCAGTATGACAGCGCCGGATTTTGAGCCCAACCGATTTCAGGCGGCCAAAGCGGTGTTGCGGAATTTCATTAACCGCCGAGTAAATGACAGAATTGGTCTTGTTACCTTTTCATCAGATGCTGTGCTCAGAGTGCCGCCGACATTGGATTATCAAACTTTACTTAACGCGATAAATCATTTAAAAATCATGGAATTGGGGGAAGGAACTGCGATAGGAATGGGGATTGGTGTGGCTTCTGTTCATTTGAACAGGATGACTGCTGTGGACAAAGTGATTGTTGTGCTTACTGATGGAATAAATAACGAAGGTGAAGTGTCGCCTCTGGAAGCAGCCGAATTGGCGGAAAAATTAGGTATTCGTGTTTATACAATTGGTATTGGGCGTCAGAGTATGGTCAGCTGGGAATTGGCTGATCCTGAATCAGGTGTAATTCGAAATATGTCCAGCCAGGGTTTTGATGAAAAATTGCTGATGAGGGTCGCCAATATGGCTAATGGTGAATATTTTTATGCAGGAAACCCCCAGTCTTTGAATTATATTTTTGATAAAATTGATTCTTTGGAAAAAACTGAAAAGCGATTCAGGGTTCATGTTGAAAAGAGGTATCACTATCAGTTGTTGACACTTTTTGGGTTTTTATTGGTTTTGCTTCATTTTGTTTTCCGTAAATGGATTTTCCGGGAGGTTTTTTAGTCCATGATCATCAACGAACCTTTCATGTTGCTTTTAAATCTGCTTGTTTTACCTCTCGGTTTATTGGCTTTTTATAATTATAAATCCGGCAAGGATAATATTGATAAAGCAGGAGTAGGTGAAGATACACATGAACTTAAAGAAGTATTTATAGTTAAAAATTTTTTTACTTATATTTGTATGATGTTTTTTATTATTACCATTAGCCTGGCATTATCAGATATTCGCTGGGGTAATAAACGGATTGAGGACAGCAGGAATAAATATGAATTGACTTTTTTGCTCGATGTTTCGCGTAGTATGCTCGCGAAGGATGTCAAATCCAGCCGGCTGGATGCCGCGACTGAAGCTGTAAAATATTTGATGCAAAATATAAAAAACGCGGATTTCAGCATGATTGTATTTAAAGGACAGGCGGTGCGACTTTGGCCTGCAACAGGAGATGTGAATGCTGTTGATCTATTTTTGAAAAATTTATCTCCCGGAGTCATCAGCACAGCTGGGACGGATATTAGTAAGGCAATACAATTAGGAATTGATAGTTTTGTTTTACCGGCAAGGTATAAAGCCATGGTTTTAATTACAGATGGTGAAAATTTGAGTGGTGATCCATTGGCTGCCGCGGATATGGCCCGAAAACGCAATATTCCGATTATTACAATTTTAATGGCAACAGAGATAGGAACTGATATCCGTCTTGATAATGGAGAGTATATTGTGAACGCTCAGGGGCGAAGGGTTTATTCTTCTCCTGATATGAAAATGGTGAAAGGGATAGCGCGAAATTCCCAGGGAAAGCTTTATGATTATAATAATTACAAAAATATTTCCAAAGATTTATTGGGTATTTTAACAGGTTTTGATGATGTGAATTTGGGTAAAGGATTACAGGCGGTAAAAGAAGAAGCTTATCCTTTTTTTGTCTTATTTGGTTGTTTTTTTCTTGTTTTGATGCTAATAGTCAGGGTGTGGCCATGGCAAAAAAAATAATTTCTTTTATTAAGGCTCTTGTAAAACTGAGATTTTGCAAGAATCAGAAAAATGGTGAGCAAGTTAATTTAAAACCTGATAATAAGTTATTAATTTTCAGCTGTCTGCTGTTTGCTAATGTCAGGACTTTTGCAATTAGCTCTATTGTATTTATGTTTTCCTTATCCTCCTGTTCGGTCATTTTTCGTGAGCCTTTGCTTGATGTTGTTGACGGAAACGCGAAATTTGCCACTGGTAATTATAATGAGGCAACGATAAGCTACTTGAAGGCCAGAAAAATTACCCAAAATCATCCTCTTATCGATTATAACATTGGTAATGTTTACTACGCTTTGGGTGAAACATCGGCCAGTATTGCTGAGTTGCAATCCGCAAGCAGCTCCCATGATACTGAGCTTAGATATCGCGGACATTTTAATCTGGGTATCATTAATTTTGAACAGAATCGTTTTCTTGAAGCCATTAGTCATTTTATAGATGCCTTGCGGATCAAGCCAAAGGACATCGATGCGAAAGTTAATCTTGAACTGGCGATCAGAGAACTGGATAAACATAACTCCCTTGATCATGATGAATCGGAGCAAAGGGGTGTTGTTCCTTTGACCGCGGATGAGAAAAAAATATTCGATAAAATACTAAAAAAGGAGGAGCGAATTTGGAAGTCCCTTTTACCTGGTTCCGCTTCGCAAGACAAAGAAGACTGGTAGTCCTGATTGTTTTTTTATCGATTTTTTGTGTGAGTTCAGGCTTCGCGGAAAAATCAAATCCTGAGAAACTGGTTCCTCTTGAACGTGTTTTGCAGGAAAATCATCCTCCTTTTTACAGGCAACCCGGATTTTATTTTTTTTCATTGCCAGGTATTATATTTTTTATATCCGTGATCTTATCCAAGAGACTAAGGGCTAAAAATGTTCTTGTGGCTATTTTTTTTGCTTTTCCCCTGGTGTTGCTTTCGTCGCTCTATGAACCGCGGGAAGAGGTGCTGCGAAAAGCCTACGAGTTTTATGATAAAGGTGAATATGATAATGCTTGTCAGAGTTTTGTCGCCTCAGTAGATTCCTTTCCGAATTCAAAGTCATTAAAGCTTAATACAGCTTTGGCATTTTATCAGGCAAAGCAATTGGGAAAAGCGATAGGGTATTTACACCGGGTTTTAAAAACAGACCCGCTAGACTATCGAGCCTTTGGTTATTTAGCAATGTGGGAAAACAATTTTAAATTTTTCGCGATGAAGAAAAAAATCCCATTAATAAATATGGATATCCTTTTTTGGTTTTTAATTGTTGTAATCAATGTGATTTTTGTTTTCGCGGGAATTTATTATTTGAAACATCAAGGTATTTGGCTGATATTGCTCATCACTAGTATAACTGTTTTTTTGATTATAGCGGTTGTCTTTGGTATAACCCTGTCTCAAACCTGGGAGGAGCTTGCTGTTTTAACTGTTAAGGAAGGGGATCTTAAGCGAATTCCTGTAAAAGAAGCCAGCAGCTGGGTAACCCTTCGGGAAGGTACGGTTTTTAAAGTTTTGGGCAAAGAGCAGGAATTGGTTCTGGTTGAGACCGACCTTGGTTTAAAAGGCTGGATTGATGAAAGTCTACTGGAGTTTTTACATTAATGGATTTTGGGAAAATACTAGATCAATGGGACGAGCAAAAAAAATCAAAAAAAACAATACAAAATGATTTTAACAAAATCCTTGAAGAGTATTTACCGAGTGAAGATATTGTAGATCAAAAAAAAATTGATGAAAACAGGGCCCAGGATTTTTTATCTATTAAAGAAATCATCAACATGAAGATTGATAAAAGCTGCGATCTCCATGGTTTAACCCTTTCTGAAGCTAGGCAGAAAACCAATCAATTTATCCACTACTGCCATGGTCTTGGTTATAAGAAAATTCTGCTTATTCATGGTAAAGGCAGGCATTCGCTTGCCGATCCTGTGCTTCAGAAGGGTATTCGCCAATTCATTCAAAACCATTCGCTTGCGGGGCGTTGGGGTGTTGCTGATAAAAAAAACGGTGGGAACGGGGCTACCTGGGTATTGTTGCGCTATCGTTCTCGGTAAATAATTCTTCCTCTTGTTAAATCATAGGGTGATAAAGCTACTCGCACCTTGTCTCCAGGTACAATACGTATATAATGCTTTCTCATTTTTCCCGATAAATGGGCTAGGATGACATGTCCATTTTCCAATTCAACTCGAAACATCGTATTGGGCAGTGATTCTTTAACGATTCCTTGTACTTCTATTGCTTCTTCTTTAGCCAAAATATCTCCTTGCCATGATATTATGAGAAGCGATGACATTTGTCAATTAACCTTGACAATTTTTTTAATATAGTCCATATTTCTCCTGCTTAATGGCATCACTAAAAACGCGAGATTCTGGGTTTTTAGCATACAGAAAATATCCTTGAAACATCAAGGGCATCTATGGAGAAAAACTGTTTTTTATTTATAAATAAGTAAAATTGCCTTTTTATAAAGTTGAGTTCTAAATATGAGGTGGTTTTGTTATTATTCGTAAAAAAGATGGTTTTTATAGGTACTCTTAAAATATAAGAGATAGGAAGCCGTAAATGGACAAAGAATTCATAAATAAAATGGAGAAGATTCTTCTTGATATGAAAGAAGAAATCTATTTGAAATTAGCTAGTGAGAATGAAGAATTCAAGGAGCTGATTGAAGATAAGGAACCCAAGGATTTGGCAGATCTTGCTGCTGATGATATTGACAAAGTTATGCTTAAAACCTTGGAAGCCCAGGATATAAAGACACTTCATCTGATAGATGGCGCGCTTTCAAGAATTGGTAATGGTTATTTTGGAAAATGCATGAAGTGCGGCGATAAAATACCTGAAGCGCGAATCGAAGCCATTCCTTATACTTTTATGTGTATAAAATGTAAATCCAGTGACGAAAAAAAACGGATGGTTTCTGACTTTTCAGAAAATGATTAATCCTTCAAGTTTTTCTTGTCTTTTTTTTAAATAGTAATGTTACCTCAGGACTAACTGTAAATGAAAGAACATTTTCCAAATTAAATTAGGATGGCTTGGCTGTTAAGAGTAAGCTATTCCAGAATTCCTGTTTTTAAAAAAATGATATAAGAAAAAGCACTTCTTAACTTTTATTTTTCTCATCCGATAAGTATTAGGAGGAGAAAAAATGTGATTAACGCGGTCGGGTCTTCCTTTCCCATTATTTCGCCAAATATTTCCCGTCTGAAAAGCGGTACCGGAAAAGTCACTGTTCCAGTACGCCCGTTCCAGGCTTATTATACTCATTTCAAGCATCTTACCGGTGTACCAAGTACCAAAATTGAGTCATCTGTGCCTTTGTCAAAATTAAGGGTTCTTGATCATTTGATCGAGCTTCTGGTTGGTCAAAAGGGAAAGGCCTCTCAGTATCTAAAAATTTCTGAAAACAATATTGATCAGCTTATTTCGAAATTAAGTGATGAAATTCGGATAAACGAGAATTTTAAGAAAAATAATTATTCCACGATAATGCCGGAAAAGGGAATTTTTTTGAATTTACTGGTTTGAAGTGTGTTCAGACTTGAGTATATGCATGAAATTTTAGCATTTCAAATTGGGCAATTAAAATTTATGTATATTTTCAGATAATTCGTTTATGGCTGTTGCCATGTCGTCGAGTGAAATGACTTTATGCACAAATCCCTGTGACACAGCCGCGTTGGGCATGCCTGGAACAACACAGGAGTCATTTGTCTGGGCAATCGTCAGGCCTCCGGATCTGTAAATTTCGCCCATTTCCCGGACCCCGTCCTTTCCCATACCTGTCATGATAATGGCCATGCAATTCTGGTGGTATACCTGATTGACGGATTGAAATAATGTATCCACCGAAGGGCGATGGCCATTAACCGGTTCGCTGTCGCTTAATCTGATTATATTGGCCAGTGATTTTCGTTCCGCGACAATATGCTTGTTACCCGGAGCGATGAGGATACGTCCTGTTTTAATCACATCACCATCTTCAGCTTCTTTTACTTCCAGGGGGCAAATTTTATCAAGGCTTTTGGCGAATTCATAGGTAAATCCTGCCGGCATGTGCTGTACAATCAAAATAGGCGGCTTAAGCTCCATTTTCAGGTGAGGTAGTATTTGTCGTAAGGCATTAGGCCCGCCTGTAGAAATTCCAAGAGCAATAACGTCGATGCGGTCTGTTTGTATTTCTACTTTTTGTTCCTGTTTTTTTATTGGAGGTGCTTCGATATTTCGCGATTCCACCGGTGTAACTGGTTTTAGAATAGAGCGGTATCCGCGGGTATATATTTTTATGGTATTGACTAATTGGTCTCTGACCTGGTGTATGTCGTGGGAAATGGAACCCGAGGGTTTGAGTATGAAGTCTGACGCGCCCAGGCTCAAGGCTTCCATGGTGATTCTGGCGCCCTTTTCTGCGATTGATGATAATATGATAACCGGTATTTTTATATTTTCTTTCTGACGCTCTTTAAGGAATTCAATCCCGTTCATTTCGGGCATTTCCAGATCCAGTACGATACAGTCAATTTCAAAGCGTTTTATTTTATCAAGGGCGAATTTTCCATTCATGGCTGTTACCGGAACATCAAGAACTGGATCGCTTTTAACCATTTTGCTAATGAGGTTTCTCATTAAGGCTGAGTCATCAACAACCAGGACATTGGTTTTTTTATTCAAAACAAATGACTCCTTTAAAGCTCTTCGTTAGTCAAGTTTTTGGAATAAAGAGTCGACCATTCGGTTTTAATGAATTTGAATTGGGTGTTCATGCCAAAAAGTGATTCTGAATGTCCAATAAATAAAAATGAATAGTTTTTAAGTGAATTCCAGAATTTCAGGATGGCATTTTTTTGTGCTTGCTGGTCAAAATATATGATGACATTCCGGCAAAATATAATGTCCATGCTCTGTACTTCACTGCCGAATTTCAAATTATGATAGTCGAATTTGATTAATTCGCGAATTTCGGGTTTGATCTGGTAGCCTTCCCTTTTTTCTGAAAAATATTTTTTAAGGTAGGCTTCGGGAATATCTTTGCAGCGGGCTACCGGGTAATAGCCTTCTTTGGCAACCATAAGAGAACTTAAGCTGAGATCAGAACCTAATATTTGAATTTCAACATCAGAGGGTAGGTGTTCTTTCATCGCAATGGCAACAGAATAGGGTTCTTCTCCTGTCGCGCAGCCGGCGCTCCAAAGTTTGAACTGATTTTCACCGATTTTACGTTTATAACTGAGTAATTTGGGTAAAACATAATTCTGGAATGCCTGAAAGTGCCCGGTGTTTCTGAAAAATCGAGTCAGATTGGTGGTGACAGAATCTAGAAGGTTTTTCAACTCATCCTCATCGTTTTTGAGCTGCTTATAATAGGTGTCGCAGTTTTCAAGCCCGAGCTTTTTTAGACGGTCTTTTAATCGACTTTCCAGAATACTTCTGTTTGTATTGGTAAAATGAATTCCGCTTTCATTGTAGACGAGGCTGCTGAATAATTCGAAATCCTTATCCGATAAAAATTGGCTCATTGGTTCTATTCGATTCTCTTCGTAAATTCCCTTGTTGCCTGTCACTGGTAAGCAGTACTTCCGGGTTATTTAAATTTAGTTCTTCAACATTCAATTGTCAAGAAAAAGAGAAAAAATGGCTGTTTTGGTTGAAAGATTATCCTTGTTTCTGTTTTTTTTTCGAATTCCGGCTCTGGTTCTGGCTGTTTACAAAGGCATTTTTTTGTTTTTATTAAAGGCAGCCGCCTTGTCGCGTTAGGGACCGTCGTGGAAACCCCGCAGCCCTGGGGTTGGTGCTACGGCAAAGGGATTGAAGGCATGGGTCTATCCTGACTTTTTTTTGACAGGGCGAGGAGTTGAAACAGAGGGCCCGGCCTGCCCTGCCCCTGGGCGGCAGGCAACGCCCAGAATATTTAAACAAACTCCAAGTTGAAAACACGACAAGATCTGTTCCTTCTCTGCTGCTTGTCTTGACCTTTGGCCTAAAGGAAGCTATCATTCAGTAAGTATTTTTCAGGGAAGCGCGGGTATTTATCTGTCTGGATGTTCTCGGCATTTCTGAATTCAGGTACAAAATTTATGTATTGTCAAGGTTCTTCCAAGGTTGAGGGTTTTGCTAAAATCATAGAAATCGTGGATAGGTTATTTTTTTACCGGATAATAAGTTATTAATATTATGCTGCCTGTTAATGGCTAATGTAAGGACTTTTGTAATTGGTTTTAGGCTTTTTTGATTTTCAGCGTGAGGCTTTTTAGCTGGTGATTATCATCAAGGGCAGTATTGGGCCATGGGCTGTATTTTTTTGAACAAATGGTTCATATCTGGAATCGCCTGGATATTCTTTACATTTAATTGCTTTTTCGAGTATTATTTCGCGATTCGCGGTCTGTTTAATTTTGATATAGTAGAGGGAATAAAATGAGCAAGTATATTTTTGTAACAGGTGGTGTATGCTCCAGCTTGGGTAAGGGTTTGGCAGCTGCTTCTATTGGGAGTATTCTGGAGTCCAGAGGGGTGAATATCCGAATGGTAAAGGTTGACCCTTATATTAATGTTGATGCCGGTACAATGAGTCCTTATCAGCATGGTGAGGTTTATGTGACTGATGACGGGGCAGAGACTGATCTGGATTTGGGAAATTACGCGAGATATACCAATTCTCCTTTAAGTCAGGATAATTCGATTACAACAGGCCAGATTTATCAAAACGTGATTCGTATGGAGCGCGAGGGAAAATATCTGGGCAAAACGGTCCAGGTGATTCCCCATGTGACCGACGAAATAAAGCGCCGTATTTTCAAGGTCGGTGAAGAGCATGGTGTTGAGGTGACTATTGTTGAGATTGGCGGTACTGTGGGCGATATTGAGTCTGTGCCTTTTCTGGAAGCTGCCAGGCAGGTGGCCCATGAATTAGGCCGGGAGAAGGTTCTGTTTGTGCATCTGACTTTAGTGCCCTATGTTGTGGCTGGTGAGTATAAAACAAAGCCGACTCAGCATTCGGCCAAGTCCCTTCGCGAGATAGGTATTCAACCTGATATTTTGCTTTGCCGTTCCAAAGAGGAGCTTCCCCTTGATTTACGCAGGAAGATTTCGCTTTTTACCAATGTGGATACAGAATCGGTTATTTCGGCTTACGATGTTAAACTGGTTTATGAAATACCTCAGGCTTACGCGGCTCAGGGCCTGGACAAGATTGTGATTCGAAAACTGGGTATTAAATGTCCTGACAGGGATTTATCAGCTTGGGAAAAGGTTGTGGAAACCTATAAAAGCGCCACAAAAACAGTAAAAATCGCTATTGTCGGGAAATACCTTGATCTTGATGATTCCTATAAATCCGTGTTTGAAGCATTAACTCACGGTAGCATAGCCAATAAGGTCAAAATTGATTTTGTGAGGCTTGATTCCGAGCAGCTTTTCGAGGAGCTTGATTATTTTAAACAACTGGAATCGGTTGACGGAATTTTGATTCCCGGAGGTTTCGGTTCTCGGGGTATTGAAGGAAAAATCAAAGCCGCGGCTTATGCGCGAAAGAATAATTTGCCTTGTTTTGGTATTTGTCTGGGGATGCAGGTGATGGTGATTGAATATGCCCGTGATGTGCTTGGTCTTGAAGGAGCAAATAGTACGGAGATTGATCCTCAGACAAAACATCCGGTAATTAGTTTGCTCGAAGAGCAGATTGATATTAAAGCCCTTGGCGGAACCATGCGTTTGGGTAAGAGTTATACGAAAATCAAGCCCAATACCAAGCTTTATAAAATTTATGATCAGAGGATGATTTATGAACGCCATCGTCATCGGTACGAGGTGTCCAATTTGTATTCTAAGGATTTGGCCGCGGCCGGGCTTATTATCAGTGGTGTAACCGAAGATGAGACTTTAGTGGAGACCATTGAATGGCCTAATCATCCCTGGGGGGTTGGGGTACAGTATCATCCTGAATTTCGCTCAAAGCCGATTCAGGCTCATCCATTGTTTAAGAGTTTTATCGCGGCTTGTATTAAAAATGAATAGATTTTTTGCTCCTCTGTTGTTACTGTGTTTGCAATTTTTCTCGTGCAGCCTTGATTATTCCCAGGCGGTCATGACCGAAGAAATGCGGGCCTCTATTCCCGAGACCGTATTGCTTGGCTTTGAAAGGTTAATTGTACAAAAAGGGCTTGTTGTCAGTCGCTTGAAAGCGGATAAGGCGGAAAATTTTTCAGAGCAAAAAAAAATGGCTTTGGAGCGAGTGGAATTCTTAGAATATAATTCAAAAGAAGAAGTTACTACCCAAGGAAGGGCCGATTCTGCGGTTTTATATACGGAAACTGAAAATGTGGAGATCTTTGGTAATATTCTTTTTTATTCAAAGGAAGAAGAAACTTCGATTGAAGCGGAAACCCTGTTTTGGAATAAAGTAGAGGAAACGCTTAGCGCCAATACCGATGAATTGGTTAAGGTGATTCAGGATGACGGTTCATATATGCAAGGCTGGGGGTTTCAGTCTGATTTCAAGTTAAAGAAAATCGAGTTCACAAAGGGAGCTTCTGGACTATATATTGTTGAAGATGATGAAGAGAGTGATGAGTAGATTTGTACTGATTGTATTAGTTGTTTTGTCGGCTTTCCCTGTTTTTGCTGAGGATATTCATTTCCAGGGTGATTCCATGAATACAGTTCTCGCGCGTGGAAAAAAGCGAACAATTTTAACAGGCAATGCCTACCTGGAAACCAAGGATAATCTGATTAAGGCTGACCATATAGAATTATTCGGCGATGATTTTGAATATGTTTCCTGTGAGGGAAATATAGATGTTCAGAATGTAAAGGAAGGTCTGCATATTAATGCCAATCGGCTTTTTTATGACCGCACCGAAAAGCGTATTGTTTTTTATGAGAATGCTGTGCTTCAAGATCTTGAAAATGAATTGATAGTTAAAGGTGATTATATAGAAAGTTGGGAAGAGGAGGAAATCACCATTATTCAGATAGGTGTGCGAATTATTCGTGAGGACATGATTTGCCGATCGGAAATGGCACGATACATTCGAAAAGAAGATCGTCTGGAATTGTCTGGTATTCCACGGGTTCAATGGAAGGGCGATGAATATAACGCGCTTAAAATTAATATTGATTTGAAAAACGATGAAATTTTGCTTGAAGGGGATGTTCAGGGTGAGGTTTTTTGGGAATCTGAAGAGAGTGATAAAGCTTCGGAGCTTGATAAAAAAGAGTTGACGCCTGAGTCTGAAATTCCCGAGCCTCTAAATAAAAGCGATGAATTGCTGCCTGAAAAAAATCCCACGAGTGCAGAAGGGCTTACACCTGTAACAGGTGATTAAGCTGATGAAGGAATATTTTTAATGGGTACATTACGTGTCGAAAATCTGGTAAAAAATTTTGGTAAAAAATGCGCTGTGAACCATGTAGGGTTTATAATGCAGGAAAATGAGGTTGTCGGGTTATTGGGTCCCAATGGCGCCGGAAAAACCACGATTTTTTATATGATTGTTGGTTTTATTACACCTTCAGCAGGGAATATTTATCTGAATGATAAGGATATTTCGCGTTTTCCTATGTATAAGAGAGCGAAGTCCGGTATTTCCTATTTGCCTCAGGAACCATCGGTTTTCAGGAAAATGACAGTTGAAAATAATATCTGGGCGATTTTAGAGACCCGTAATGATCTGAGCATTAAAGAAAAGCAGATGAAGCGCGATGAATTGTTGGACTGGTTTGGAATCGAAAAGCTTCGAAAACAAAAAGCCTACACCCTTTCAGGAGGCGAGAGGCGGCGGACAGAAATAGCCAGAGCATTGGCTATTGAACCCCATTTTTTGCTTCTTGATGAGCCCTTTGCCGGAATTGATCCTATTGCTGTGAGCGAAATTAAGAATATTATTAAAGGCTTGTCTGATCATAAAAAAATTGGTGTGTTGATTACCGACCATAATGCCAAGGTTACTTTATCCATAACCAATCGTTCTTACATCATTCGAAGGGGAGAAATCCTTGTGGAAGGAAATGAGGAGACCCTTTTGGATAATGCTTTGGCCCGTCAGTTTTATTTTGGTGAGGATTTTTAATCAGATTAAAATGATTAGCTGTCGTTTTTTCTGTGATATTTATTTTTTAATCCTGCATTCATGGGTTGAATTCGGGGAATGCAATATGTAAGGCAAATCCCAAGAATATTAAGTTGTTTTAGCGCTTCTCCGGGGCTTTGTTCAGTTTGTATTCGGCTACTATTATGATTCCTGCGCTATCGTTAGTTCTAAATACATCATGTTCTTTCTCGTGTTCCGGTCTAAATTTAGTTAATTTATTATACTATAGTGAATTACCTAATAAGCCCCTGTAAATTAACTTTTTCTATTTATCTATAATATAAGAAATTAGCATTTTGCAGAGGAAAGAGGTGTTTTTGGCATATTGACAAATTATAAGCTAATGATTCACAATGAAATCAGCAGAGATAGTGGAGATTTTGAGAATGCAATTTCAGAAGCCGATCCTTCGGCAAGAGCAGAAGCTAAAAATGACACCCCAGCTCGTTCAAGCCATCAAATTGATGTCTTTAACTGTGCTCGATTTGCGCTTAAAAATTAACGAAGAAATTGAAGTTAATCCTGCTCTTGAAATACTTGAAGATAAATCAACGATATCGATAGAGGATATGCCTCGGAACAAGGAAAGTAATGAAGAATACGATTTTTTTGAGAATTCCTCAGATCCTGGTTATACCAGAACTCAAAATGACGAGGATTCTGATTTAAAGCGTAAATTCATCGAGGGTGTTTTGTCCCGACCCGATTCATTACAGGATCATCTTTTATGGCAATTGCGTTTGCAACCCATTTCTTCTGAAGAATTCCGAATTGGTGAAACCATTATCAGCAATCTTGATAAAAACGGCTTTTTTATTGATGCACCTGAAAATCTGGTAAAGCCCCATGAACTGGAAATTCTGCATAAAATGATCAAAATGCTTCAACTTTTTGATCCTATTGGTGTTTGCTCAAAGGATTATAAAGAGGCCTTGCTTATTCAGATTGCCAATCATCCACATCCTGTAGCACAGGCTGATAAAATTGTAAAAGATTATATGGAAATGGTGGAAAAGGGAAAATATAAAGAAATTTGCAGTAAATTGAAGATAAAACTTGAAGATTTTGATGAGATACTGGCATTTCTCAGCACTCTTGATCCTCTGCCAGGGAGGAATTTTACTAATGATGTTCCCAAATATGTCATACCTGATGTGATGGTGAGATTAAAAGACGGTGAATTTGTTATTATTTTAAATGACGAGGAAATCCCGGTGTTGGGAATTAATCCTTTTTTTAATGATTTAAGCCATGATACGAAACATCGGGACGAAAAGGAGTTGAACCATTTCGTTCATTCTAGTATAAAAAATGCTAAGTGGTTTATTCAAAGCATTAATAAAAGGAATAGTACCTTATTAAAGGTATGCCGAGCTTTGGTTGAATTTCAGAGGGATTTTTTTCATAAAGGGCCAAAATATCTGGTTCCTTTGACTTTAAAGGATGTGGCTGATGAAGTGAGTGTTCATGAAGCAACTGTTTCCAGAATTTCAAATGGTAAGTATATTCAAACAGAGTGGGGAATATATGAAATTAAATATTTCTTTTCTAATGCTGTGTCTGGAACCAATAGAAGTGGAAAGAGTTTTTCAAAACAGGGTGTTAAAGAAATGATGAAGGAAATTATTGAAAAAAATACCGATAAGAATTTATCGGATAAAAATATTATGGAAATTCTCGCCAACCGTGGTGTAAAAATCGCGCGCAGAACGGTTGCGAAATATAGAAAAGAATTGGACATTATGTCCTCTTATAGAAGATGAACGGAGGTGTGCTATGAATATTGATGTTTCAGGAATCCATTGTGAAATAGATGACGAGATAAGGAGTTATATTGATAAACGGCTGCATAGAATTGATTATGCCCAGGTAAATATTATTGATTTGATTATTAAAATCATTAAGGAAAAAAAAGGATACAAATTCGAAGCTGCCATTAACTTTAAATGGGGCAATTCTGCTTTTATGAAGCAGGAGGCCTTTGATCTTCATGAAGGCATAGATAAATTGGTTGATAAAATAGATTTGAAGGTAAAAAAGGAAAAGGATAAAGTAAAAGATCATTAAAGTGTCCTGCTTTTTTTTGACCTTCAGAAGATGGGACTGAAATATGGAAAAATTTACAATTTTGGATCTCCTGCAGCTGGATCTTAAGGAACATGACGAATTAAAATTGCGTTGTGTTGCCGGGCGGCCGGGTTTGGTGAGGGATATAACACTTCCTGAAATCGACCGGCCAGGATTGGCTTTAAGCGGATTTTTTGAGAATTTCGCTTATAAGAGAATACAGGTTTTTGGACGGGGGGAAAATTCCTATCTTCAAAAGCTGGAGAAAGAGAACAATTATGACGCGGTAGAAAAGATTTTAAACTATGAGCTTCCTTGCTGTATTTTCACTTATGGTATTGAGCCGACTGAAGAATTTTTTAAAATCGCGGAAAAAACTAAAACCCCGATTCTTATATCTGATTTACCATCCTCAGAGTTTTCAACACGAATTATCAGGGTTTTGAATAATGTTTTTGCTCCTCATCAAACGATACATGGAGTTCTGGTTGAAGTTTTTGGTGTGGGAATCCTGATAAAGGGTGATAGCGGTGTTGGAAAAAGTGAAATTGCTCTTGAATTGATCGAGCGCGGGCATCGGCTGGTCGCTGATGATGCCATTAATATTCGTTGTGTAAGCGGAAATTATTTAATGGGCAAAGGTGCCAGTGTTGTTATTAGCCATCATATGGAAATTCGCGGTCTTGGTATTATTAATATTACCCATCTTTTCGGGGTTGGGGCCATACGTGATGAAAAACGCGTAGAACTGATTGTTCAGCTAGAGGAATGGAATTCGAAGAAATTTTATGATAGAATCGGTTCTGAAGAGAACATCGATATTCTTGGAATCAAAGTACCTTATTTGGTGATTCCGGTTAAACCCGGACGAAATATACCAATTATCATTGAAACGGCAGCCATGAATGAACGCTTGAAACGAATGGGTTATGATTCTGCTAAAGAATTTAGTTCAAACGTTATGAACTGGCTGGAAACAAAGAGCGCCAGGGCCTATTTCCTGGAAGAAAAATATATGCACCGATAAGAAAGTGTTATGATAGAAAAAAAAGTTGTCATTAAAAATAGAGCTGGAATTCATGCTCGACCCGCGGCTCTCCTGGTTCAAACAGCCACACAGTTCTCTTCTAAAATTCTAATTGAAAAAGAGAATGAAAAAATCAATGGAAAATCCATTATGGGGGTTATTAGTTTAGGGGCAACTTATCAATCAGAATTAAATCTTATCGTGGAAGGCGATGATGAAGTTGAGGCAGTGGAGGCTCTTGTTAATCTCTTTGAAACTCGTTTTGAGGAGTGCTGATTCCGAGTATTCTGGAATTATGGAAAGAAATGCACCAGGAATTGGCTAAATTGGTTTTGCATGTTAAAAAGATATTGATTGGCATCTTTGTATTATTGTGCCCTTTTATTTATTCCCTGTCTACTGAATTGTCTCTTATTCATAACGAACCCTGGTTTGGTGTGGCGGCTGAATTAATGGAATACCAAACAGATGAATTGATCGAAAACTTGAATTTGGGGCTTACGGCAGAAATTAATTTTTACTTTAAATTATTTCAGGTTGATCCGACCTCCTCCATGCCAGAGGGTGATAAGCTATTATTTGAGGTCAAACGAGTTTCTAAAGCTTACAAGGATTTTTTTGATGATCTTTTTATTATTGAAAAAGATGGAGAAAAATTTTTTTTCGCGAACAGAGAGCAGTTTGAAAAATCATTTTTATCAATTAAAATTGACCAATTAATTCAAATAGGACGAATTAATACTAGATTTTATCTGTTGGGCAAGGTGGAACTCCTGCCGGTTGTGTTAAATTCCCCTCTGCATTTAATTCAAATTTTAAACCCTATTGTCAAAAATACTCCATGGGAAAGATTGGATATAAATGGGAGCTAAAAAAAGGACTTTTCTTGGAAAAATCGGACCAATAGGTTTTTTATTATTAATATTTTTTTACTTTTTACTTATTGCGTTGATCCTGATTTTTTCACAACAAATTTTGCTGAATATTCAGGATTTAAATCCATTCACTAATAATCTTGTTATTGTTGTAATGATCATTTTCCCATTGATTCTTGCTGGAATTATTGTATTTAATATTTTACGCTTAATTCGAGAAAGGGCGAATAACAATCCTGGCGCGAGATTAAAGACAAAACTGGTTTTATTTTTTGCGGCGATCGCCCTTTTATCTTTAATTCCCATATCTTTACTGTCTATTAGTTTTATCAACTCAAGCATCAGTTTCTGGTTTAATGTGAATATTTTGCCAGTTCTTGACGGAGGCTTGAAGGTTAGTGTGCAATATTATCTTGATAAAAAAAGCAATCTCGATGTCTTCTGTAAAAGTCAGTACTTAAAATCCAGTTTGATCGATGCAAATGGGAATTTTGATCGTTTTGCCGAATCAATTATGAACGTGAATAATGATATTAATTTCATTCAGGTTTTTGATAGGCAAGGTGCGGTTCGGTTTTTTTATTCAAAAAATAACCTCAGTTCTGAAGAATTTGATGACGTAAATGGCAAGAGCGGTCTTTTGCCTAGAAAAGAAAAGGGAGATTTTACCTTGCTTCGATATGTTATTCCTTTTCGTGCATCTCTTGAACCTTTGACTTTTGTATTTGGTGTTTCCTTTTTAAAGGAATTTAATGAATACGCGACTCAAATAACATCTTCAAGAAATATATTCAGGCAATTGGATCAGTTCAAAGATGAATATAATATTGTCGTTATCTTTTTTTATTTCTTTTTCGCTTTTCCCATTTTTCTTTTATCAATTTTAATCAGTTTTTTATTGATTGACGAGATTATCAAACCGATTGTTCAGCTTGGGGAAGCAACAAAAAGAGTAGCCGAGGGTGATTTTTCATTCCGTGTACTTTCTCGCGGTCATGACGATTTGGCTGTTTTGGTCGATTCCTTTAACTTGATGGTATCTGAATTGTATTCATCCCGGCATAAATTGCTTCAAACCGAGAAAATTTCGACTTGGCAGGATATTGCCCGGCGTCTTGCTCATGAAATTAAGAATCCTCTGACACCTATCAAATTGTCAGCCCAACGAATAGTAAAAAAATTTGAAGGCAATGCCCCGAATTTCCAAAACATCCTTGAAAATGGAATCAAAGCAATTATTCGTGAAGTTGAAAATCTGGATAGCATGCTTAATGAATTTGGTGAATTTGCAAGGCTTCCTCAGCCTAAATTTCAAAAAGTAGATATAAAAAAAGTGATCATCGAAGTCACGGAAATGTATCAAAATTTATCGACAAGTGTTAAATTCCATGTTATTCAAATTGATGACAATGTGCAGATATTTTGTGATCTTACCCAGATAAAGCAAATTTTTGCCAATTTATTTAAAAATGCGATTCAAGCCATGCCAGATGGTGGTGAAATAGATATTCAGGGGTCTCATGTTACTAAAGGAGCCCTAGAATATTTCAGATTGCAAATTCACGATACGGGTTATGGTATTGCCGAGGAGGATATTCCAAACATATTTGTTCCTTATTTTACAACCAAAGAAAATGGGACCGGATTGGGTTTAGCTATTGTCGAACGTATCATATTTGATCATAATGGCAATATCTGGGTAGAAAGTGAAAAGGGTGTTGGAACAACATTTTATCTTGATCTGCCAATAGGAGTTGATAATGAATCAAATTTTGATCATTGATGATGAGCCGGGTATAAGAGATGTTCTTAAGGATGTGTTGGAAGATGAAAGTTACAGTGTAATTACCGCCCCTGATGGAATAGAAGGCTTGGCAATCCTGGAAAAACAACGAGTTGATCTTGTCATCCTTGATGTTTGGCTCCCCAATATGGGTGGTATCGAGGTTCTTGAAAAAATAAAGGAAAATTATCCCGATATCGAGGTTATCATTATTTCTGGTCACGCAAATGTAAATTTGGCTGTGAAAGCCGTTAAGATGGGGGCCTATGATTTTTTGGAAAAACCTCTTTCCCTTGAAAAAACCTTAACCACAGTACGTAACGCGATTCAGTATGAAGAATTGAAAAAGGAAAATCAGAATTTAAAGAATTATTTATTTGTGGATGATGAAATCATAGGATCTGGTGAGGCGATGAAGATAATCAGATCAATTATCGATCAAAGCGCGAAATCTGATTCCCGAATTTTGATTTTAGGGCCCAATGGAACGGGTAAGGAATTAATTGCAAAGGAAATCCATCGAAAAAGCCATCGGGCAGCAGGGCCCTTTATTGAGGTAAACTGCGCGGCTATTCCCGAGTCGCTTATAGAAAGTGAATTATTTGGGCATGAAAAGGGCGCTTTTACCAATGCTTTTAACCACAGGAAGGGGAAATTTGAACTCGCTCATAAAGGTACTCTGTTTTTGGATGAAGTAGCTGATATGTCAATGAGTACTCAAGCAAAGGTATTAAGGGCTATTCAGGAATTAAAATTTGAACGTGTTGGAAGTGAAGAATCCATTTCAGTGGATGTGAGAATTATTTCAGCTACTAATAAAATTATTGATGAAGAAATAAAGGCTAACCGTTTTAGGGAAGATTTATTTTTCAGATTGAATGTTATTCCCATTTATGTCCCGCCATTAAAAGATCGGGGAGATGATTTGCATGAACTTATCGCTTATTTTATGGAAAAATATAAGCGAAATTCAAATCAGCAAGTAAAGGTTTTCTCCAAAGAGGCAACAGCCTTGTTAAAGGAGTATCCCTGGCCTGGCAATATAAGGGAATTAAAGAATTTTATTGAACGAATCAATATCATGACCGACGAGCTTGAAATATCCAAACAAGCCTGTGAAAAATTTCTTAATAATCAACAGATTGCGCAAGATGAACCAGGCGGATTAAATGAATTCATGGATTTAAAATTAAATGAAGCAAAGGATAAATTAGAACGAGAAATGATTATTGAGAAATTAAAGAACAATAATTTTAATATATCCAGGGCCGCGCAGGATTTGGGTTTGTATCCAAGCAATTTGCATAGTAAAATCAAGAAATACGGGATAGAGATAGATAAATAAGGAATGAAAGGCTTAACTGATAAACAAAAACAAATTCTAGAATACATAAAATTATTTATCACGCAAAATAAATATCCTCCTACTGTTCGGGAGGTTGCCGATCATTTTAAAATGACATCGCGAGGAAGCTATGACCATATAAAGGCGCTTGAGAAAAAGAATTTTATAAGATATAATTCAAAACGCTATAGAACCATCGAAGTGATTGGTTCATCAGATCTGATAGAAAATGAATCAGTAAAAAAAGTACCTATATTAGGAAGCGTGGCCGCTGGCTCGCCATTATTTGCAGACGAGAATTTCGATGGCGAGGTTGAGCTTCCTGCTTGCTATTGTGGTTCAGGTCAATATTTCGCCTTGAATGTTAAAGGTGACAGCATGAAGGATGCCGGAATTCTTGATGGTGATTTGGCCATCATACATCATCAACCTTTGGCTGAAAATGGAGAAATTGTAGTGGCAATGCTTGAGGAAGGGGTTACACTAAAAAGGTTTTACAATGAAAAAAACCGGATCAGGTTGCAAGCCGAAAATTCTGCTTATCCACCCATTTATACGATGGATGTCAGAATTTTGGGAAAATTAAAGTGTATAATTAGGCGATATGGCAAATAACAAAACACAGGTTTATTTACTTCTTGGACCCGAAGAAGGGGAAAAAAGTATTTTTATTCAAAATATTATTAAAAATAATACTCAGCAAAATGGTGAAAAACCAGAAATTTCACGGTATTATGGTTTTGACACCAATCTTGTCGATCTTGTTTCCGACATGCGCACTGGTTCCTTGTTCTCAAGTTGTCGCGTAGTTATACTTAACGGTATAGAGGAGGTCAAAAAAAAATCGGATGTCGATTTACTTGCTGAATATTTATCCAATCCCTCTGATGATGTCATTCTTTTTTTGACGAGTTCTCAGGTGAGTGGTGTGAGTAAATCTTTGGAGAATAAAATCCCCAAAAATCAAAAAAAAATTTTTTGGGAACTTTTCGATACTCAAAAACGCAGTTGGATTCAGAATTTTTTTTCTCAGCGGGAGCTGACTATCGATACCAAAGCCATAGATTATCTATTGGAAATTGTAGAAAATAATACTCGCGATTTGAGGTCGGTTTGTCAGCAGCTTGCATTCTTTTTTAATTCCGGCAAGGTTATCGTGGTTGAGGATATAGAGCAGTTTATTTACCACAGTCGTGAAGAAAATATTTTTACATTGTTTGAAAAAGTCTCGTTCCGTGATTTATCTTCTGCTCAGGAGGCTTTACTTAAGATTGTCCAATCCGGAGAATCTGAACCAATAGCTGTGATTATTGGTCTTACCTGGCAATTAAAAAAGCTGCTTCGCTATAAATTATATCAGGATAAGCAATTTCACAGTAATGAAATTTTCAAAAAAGTAAATATTACCAGCAAAAAAAGCCAGAAAATTTATTCTGTTGGAGCTGATAATTATTCTTTAAAGGAATTGACGTCTATCGTCACTATATTAAATGATTATGATATACTTTTGCGTTCCAATAAAAAGGATATTCATCTTTTATTATTGCAATTGCTTTTGTATTTTGTCATTGTTAAGGGCGGCCTTTGTAAAAGTTATTTTTAATGGGGGTGTAAAAATCCTCGGAATTTAACCTGGATTTTTCTATTTTTTTTATGGTTTTATTTGATTTGAGTTTATCGGGTTCTGAAAAAATCAAAGAAGATAATCAATCAGATTGGCATTATTTATGCTATCGCTGTAAAAGTCATATTGCATCGTATCGTGATATTTTTAATATTCCAGGTAAAGGCAGCACTCATTATTTACGAAATACCTTTGGTCTGAATTTTCATGTGATTACTTTCATAAATTGTCAAAATTTGCTTAATGTGTCCAGTCCCTTTGAAGAATATTCCTGGTTTTTGCCTTATAGCTGGATTGTGACGAATTGCCGATATTGTCAGGATCATCTTGGCTGGCGTTTTGTTCATGAGAAATCCCAACCAGCTGAATTTTTCGGATTAATTCAAGATAAATTGATAATTGATTATCGAGAATAGCACTGTTTATATCTACAAAAAATTGCTGTTTCCGCTGTGTCGCTCCTTAGAGGTTAAGCCCTGGCTTGGTTTTTTTCTAAATTACCAAAGCAAAAGAATTTTCGGGGATAATTTCACGCAGGACGCATGTGAGACTGTTAAGCGACTTAAGTATCGACAAAATTAAGGTTGTAGATGTGGGGTGTAAGTTAATGTGCCACATCATGTATAGCACACAGTTGGCAGCACGAAAAGCCCGACCCCATGGAGCCAGCTATTTTACATTTGAACATTTTTTTTAAATGGATCGATTGTTTGTTTGAAACTGCCTTAAATTCGTTCAAATGTAAAATAGCTTCCGCAAGGTTTTGAAGCCAGGCGCGGTTTGTTTCATTTGTACTCAAATGAAACAAACCGCTCATAAAAAAAGCGGAATGGGGAAATGCCCAAATAAGCCATGACTAAACAAATACTTTGGAACTTGTTTTGGAATCATATATAAATGGGACTAATCAGAATATGTAATTTTCATGAATTCCGGGATAGCTTTTGAATATTAAATAAACTTTGACATTGAATAAACAAAGGATCATCCTGAAGTTCTGTTAAATATTGGTTTTCAAAATAATCCAGATATTCAGGTTTCAGGTTTGTATGTTTGAGCAGTTGTTTCAAGAGTTGGTCTTTTTTTTCCGAATAAAAACCAAAACCTAGCTTGTCACTTAGGAGCCCCGCGACTGACACATAAATGATTATAACCTTGAAGGGTGATGTGATATTTACGCTATCATGTTCCGCGGATGTATCCACAAAAATATCCGGGAAATTCCATTTTTTAAATAATTCCGAACCGACAATTTTATGATTAACCTTAAAATATTTTTCTTCTAATTCTTCAAGGCTGATAATTTCGTTCGTTTCTTCAGAGATTGCTTTTTGGTATAATTCAGGAGCATAATTATACAGAGCAATTTTTCCCATATTATGCAGAAGGGCGCTTAAAAAAACATTTTCGCTTAATTCTTTTTGCTGACAAAAAATCGTGATTTTTTTTCCAATAAATGCTGAAAAAATGGCATGTTTCCAGAATGAATTATAAAAATCCGAGTCCTTGTGTTTTTTAAAAAAACTCGAAGCAGTAATTAGTAGAATTAGACTTTTAATGTTTTTAAAACCAAGTAAAGTAATAGCCATTTGAAGACTTTTTATTTCCGTTTGACGGGCGTAAAGTGCGGAATTGGCTATTTTCAAAATTTTTGAGGTAAGACCGGGGTCAATTTTTATGATGTTTTCTAATTCTTTGAAGGAGATATCCAAACTTTCCTCAGCCAAATTAAGAATTTTCATGGCAACATCCGGGATAACGGGAATATTGTTCAAATATTTAATGTATATGCTGGTTTCCAAATTATTAACCTGTTGAATTTGCTTAAAATAATCTTAATGACTATTTTACCCTATTTTTATATCCAATACTGCCATTATAAAACAGTTCCTGATATTAATGATAGATAGTTGGTAACATAAATGCAATAGCCATTAAAAAATTAGTACTTGTTTAGGTATATCGTAATGTGGCTGTAAATACCTTGGGGACAGGAGGCATGGCTCGCGATTTTTTAAAAATCGCGAATCAAAGCGTTTTTTGCTGGATAATTTACGGCATGGTCGCAGGTAAATAGTGAATGCCAATGAGCATTCACGGAGATATAGTGAATGCCAATGAGCATTCACGAAGATATAGTGAATGCCAATGAGCATTTCACGTTACCGAGCACTAATTGAGGAGCATTTATATCAGAGGACGGATAGCCCAGCCTGCCGTTCCCCCGGGTGGCACTTAAAACACAAAAGCATAGGCTTTAATCAAAAACAAAAAATGAGAGAGCAAATGTCTAAAGCCCTGACATTAGTAATTAGTCGGCACTTGTAAATTTTTAACAGATAATCCGGCAACAAGATAATTTATCCGCGATTTTTATGATTCTTTCAAAATCTCAGTTTTGAAAGAGCCTCTATACTGAATCCTATTACCTTTAATATTTTTAACTAGAAATTTGCATACTCAAGAGCTATGAATTATGCTTTAAGGACGAATTGTTTTCTCAAGATAGAATTATTATCAGGAAAGAGTAGTATCTATGAAGAAAAAGAAATTACAACGAATTCTTCTTGAATTAACGATATATTCTTTTATACTATTTGTAATCAATTTTTTCTTTGCTCAAGATCCTGGCTTTTTCAGCAATAAAATTGCTAACCCCTTTTTGATATTGGCGTTATTGGCTTCTTCTTATTATGGCAAATTTGCAGGTTTTGTCAGTTTGGTATTTTCTCTATTATTGATCAGCCTTCCTTTTCCTTATCTTGCTGCTTTCTTTAAATTGATTCAATTAGACGGTTTTTTTTGGAAAAATTTATCACAACAGGCATTATTACCAAGTGCCGTCACTTTAGTAGGGACTTTTTTCTTTGGGATGATACGAGATTCTATGGTAAGCCGTTTAACAACACAACGAGAGGTTCTTAGGAAAGTTAGTCGAGGAAAGGGCTTGCTTCAAAAAGAAATAAGAGCCCTTAAAGTTGTTAACAGTGAACTGGAAGACAGATTATTAACCCAAAAAGACTCGATAATATCCTTGTATTTACGGATTAAAGGCTTGTATACCTTGAATCTTGAAAATTCTTTGAAGATATTACTTGGAACAGTACAGCGATTCACCGGAGCTGAAAGTTGCTCTGTTTGGGAATACGACCAACAGCATAAAAAACTTATTTTGCGTGAAAGGCTGATGGTGGATAAGAACCAATCCATCCCAACTGAATTGCCAGTTGAAGATACCATCGAGGGGTGGGTCGTGAGAAATAATTTGATGTTCAGTATAAAGATGGTAATTCATAACGAGAATTTATCGCGTATGGACAAGGGGCGCAATATTTATACTGCTCCTGTTTTGGCTGGTCAAAAAATCTGGGGAGTCCTTAATATTGAATCATTACCTTTTGAGAAATATAATCAGTACACCGAAAAATTGTTGTTGGTTATTCTTGCCTTGGTGGCACCACCTCTGGAAAGGGCGATTGAGTACAAATCAATTATCAAAGAAGAGAATAATGATAATATTACCGGATTACCCTCTTTCTCCAAGTTTTATATCTTTCTGGAAAAAGAAGTAAATCGCATGATTTTGGAAAAAGGTTCTTTGAGTGTTGTGATACTGGAGTTGTTGAATTATCCGGAGTTCATAAGCAATTTGGGCAAAAACAGTACTTATTATTTTTTTTCGCGACTGGTTGAGGAAATCAAACTAAAGTCGGAAAATAAGGCGATTTTTTTTCATTATAAAGGCGATAATCAGATTAGTTTTGTCTATCCGAATATGGATTATGACGGTACCTCTTATTTTTGCCTTCAGGTATTGGAATTGATAAATACCAAAACATGGAATATTGATGATAAACAGATTTTTCCTGAAATAATTATGGGATACGCTTCCTTGAGCAATTCTGAACAAACCGCCGAAGACTTGTTAAGCATATCCGAACATTTGCTGGAAATGCAGAGAATTGTGCGTCATGAATAAACTGGATTTTTTCAGACAAAAGAATGATGGTTATAATCCTGTTACTCCTTTTGCGGCTTTAAAGGCCTTTGAAGAAGAGGTTCTGGGTATTGAACATTTTATTTATATGAGTACGTCCAATAACCCGCTGGATGAAATGAATTTTTCCTATGAAACACTAGACAGATTGATCGCGCGCAGAAATAATCCTATTGAAGTAAATTTAATTCTTTTTGAAATTCTGGAAAAATTGTTAAAACATAGAGATCCAGAAATCGCTCTTTACGCGGCAGAATCTATCAATTTAATTGAATCCTATTATTCACATGACATTGAGAAAATAAAAAAGCATAAAATTCTAAACGCTAATGATTGTTTTTCTCTTGCTCGAATTTATTTTGAATTATCCTTATTAAACTCTAAGCAAAAATCCATTCAGGATTTTTTTTTAAAAGAAGCATTTTATTTTTTAAAGGAATTCGTTAATTTCGCCAAGGTTAATCAGGAAGAGATAAAGCTGCTGGTCGAAATTTTATTATCTCTCAGGTTGAGTGATAAAGCGTTGAGCATAATCGACATTTTTGAAAAAGAAAGTGACCCATATTTTTTAATACTTAAAGCAAAAATTTATTTCATCAAAGGCAATATTGCTAAGGTGGCCTCACTGCTTAAAGAATTAGGTTTAATGAATATTTCCATCGATAAAGAAATCGCCGAAGTTATAGAATATTGGGAGACCAATGATGAATAATGAACACCATGTTTGTTTATTGCTTGAAGGCTCCTATCCCTATATAACAGGTGGTGTTTCTTCCTGGGTTCATCAATTAATTAAAAGTATTCCTGAGTTGAAATTCAGTTTATTCACAATTTCACCAAAAAAGAATATGGAATTAAATTATCAATTACCCGAGAATGTTGTCGGTCATCATAATGTTGTTATCAATGATATTGTTTCAGGCAAAAAAATGGATAAAAAAAGAGAAAATGCTGTTTTTGATCAAATCAAAGTTATACATAAATCCTTTAAAGCCAATTCGAATCCTGATTTAAATCACTTGTTTTCCCTGATTAAAGAAGGTGATTATCTTCATCGCCTGGCAGTTCTTCATGATATTGGGTGGAAAATGCTTCTTGAAGGAAACGCTAAAAAAAATCCCATTTACGCTTTTGCTGATTATTTTTGGGCTTGGAAATCGGCCCATGATATGATGTTTAAGGTGATTGCTTCGGATATTCCCAAAGCAGATCTATATCACGCGGTTTCCACAGGATATGCCGGTTTAGTAGGAATTGTCGCTAAAATAAGGTATGAAAAACCATTAATTCTTACAGAGCATGGATTATATCATAAGGAACGTGAAATGGAAATAAAACGGGCCTCCTATGTTAAGGGCTACCAGCGGGATATGTGGATACAGATTTATAATAAAATTAGCCAAATGGTTTATCAATATAGCGATAAAATTATTACTCTGTTTGAACTAAATCGAAAAAAAGAAATCGAACTGGGCGCTTTGAATGAAAAAACCATTGTTATTCCTAATGGTATTGATGTTATGAAATTTACTTCGGTAAAGCGGCAAAAAAGGCCGGGTTTTCATGTTGGATTGGTTGGCCGTGTGGTTCCCATTAAAGACATAAAAACTTTTATCATTTCCTGTAAAATCATCTTGGATATGATTCCAGGGTCGAAATTTTATTGCATCGGACCCGATGACGAGGATATCAATTATTTTAATGAATGCCAGATCCTTGTGGAACGCCTTAAGCTGAATGATTCCTTTGAGTTTACAGGAACCAAAAATGTGATGGATTATTATACATTTCTTGACGTTGTTATGTTAACCAGTGTTCGGGAAGCACAACCATTGGTGATTCTTGAGGCCTATGCCGCTGGTGTTCCGGTAGTAGCCACGCGGGTAGGGAATATACCTGAATTACTCGATTATGATGAAAGATTATTGGCATCTCCAAAGGATCCTGAGAAACTGGCTCAAAATGTGAAATGGATTTTTGATCACCCATCATTGTTGCGTGATTTAATTGATCGAAATAAGCTTAAAGTAGTTAAATTCTATGATCGACAGGAAGTGTTTCGCGCCTATTATGAGCTTTATCGGTCAATAGCGATTCAAGGAATTGATTCTAAAACAAGAGAGTAGAGGATATGGCAGGAATTGGATTTGTTTTAAAAAAGGTGCTCAAAGAAGAAAGTATTTTCTCCTTAATAAAAGTGGCTTTTGCCGGTTCAATTATTGTCGCAGGACCCTGGATTCTGTCCATTGTTGGAATTTTTTTTATCGGCCAGTTTTCCGAGTATGCTATCTCTGAATCCAGAGGTATGTTTATGGGCGTTGTTATTTACAGCTACGCATTTTCTTTGTTTATTTTTGGAGGAATCCATTATATTTTTACCAGGCAGGTTGCTGATTATATTTATGAAGAATTAAACGCGAAAGCAGGCGCCTCATTGCTGCTTTTTTCTATAATAATTTTAGTTCTGGCTCTACTGACCAGTTCTTTCGCGATTTTTACCCAAGACCTTAGTTTCATGCAACACCCCCTGTTATTTCAGCTATCTGCTGTTCTGTTGTTTTGTTCAATTAATTTAATGTGGATATTGATGATTTTTATTTCTTTGTCAAAGCGCTATCTTCTCATATTTTTTATATATCTTGGAGGAATGGTATTGTCCTTTATTGGTGTTTTTGTTCTGGGGAAAATTTATGCATCCGGTGGGGCTATGTTGGGTTTTTCTCTTGGTCAATTCATAATTGTTTTGTCTTTGTATGTGATCGCCTTTGTGGAGTATCCGCCGGGAAAAATGAGTGTAAAAGCCTTTCTTCAATATGCTGTAAAATATAAATATCTCTTGTTATCGGGATTATTTTATTATTGGGGAATGTGGATTGATAAAATCGTTTTCTGGATATTTGACGGCGAACAAATCGGCGGCAGTTTTATCCGCTTGTTTGACGCCTATGATATGCCTGTTTATATCGCCAATTTGACCATGATACCGGGGTTGATATATTTTGTCATTGTGAGCGAAACGGATTTTTTTACCAAACTCAAGGAATTCTTAAATCAATTGCATACAAGCGTAATTAGTAAAATATTAGATAGAAAATACAAAATGATCAATAGCATGCGGAAAGCATTGCTTGACCAAAGCTTGTTTCAGGGAATATTTACCCTTGTCATGATCGTTCTGGCTGAGTATCTGGCCATTCATTTATTCGATATTCGAATTAATCCATTGGTGTTTCGTCTGGTTTTAGGCGCTGTATTTTTTCATTTACTCTTTTTAACAGTTTCTACGTTTCTTTATTATTTGCAGCTATACCACTATTCATTCATAGCCGCATTGGTCTTTTTTCTTTCGAATTTAATTTTGGCTATTTTCATATCACTATTTCATTTAGAGCAATTTTATGGTTTGAGTTATCTCGTTTCAACCATGCTGGGGACAGTTGTGGCATTGGCATTTCTGCTGCCTTCAATTAAGCATTTTGACAGACAAATTTTCAGCGGCCAAGTGGATGAGTAAAATCAAATTATTCGCCTTGCTGTCTTCTTAATAAAACTATTTTGAAGATGTGTCAGGGTCAGCCTGCTTAAATGAAAGCAGGCTATGGTCAAAAGTTCAAGCTAAAAAATGCTATTTATCCCTGGATTTTTTGGATTTCACATCGTTTCCACTTTTTGTTTCCAGAGCGGACAAAAGTTTAGGAATCTGAAAATCCGATTTTTCCATGGCCTTTAATAATTTCGATGTAAAATCATAAAGCTCTTCAATTTCTTTTTGAATCAGCTTCCCATCTCGGTTTGCGTAATGAACAAGTTGAATAAAGCTCAAGTTAAAGAGCCATTGAACCAGAATAACAAAGGCTTCTTTGTTGAACCACAAAACGCCATTATAATGGTTAATCTTTAAAAATCGGTTAATGTCGGAATCGCTCAGAATAGCTTCAACCAATTCTTTGCTCTTCTGTTTTGTATGGAATTCCTTATACAGGTCCTGTTTTGAAATCATGATGCGGATGATTTCGATACTTTGATAAGATAATTCTTCGGGCATTTCAAGGTCCTGGAAAATCCTGTAAATCTTCCGCGCGAAAAGCCATTGGTCCATCCATCCCCGGCTGAGTTCGATTGAATTTTCTTCATCCAGGATAGCGCCGGTGGAATGAAAAAGTATCCAGCCGAAAAACCGGTAATAGCTTGCCGGAAAATCTTCAAAGCTGAGTTTAAAGTACTTTATGGCTTTTTTCACCTGATCGCTCAAGCTGTCCTTAAAAAGACTATCAATTTCATCCAGTTTTAAAAGCGTTTCAAAATAAGATGTCAAAGATTGTGTTAGAGGGCTGATATCGGTGTTGCTGCCAGTATGTTCCTTGATGGCATTAAGGAAACCTGTTATTTTTGCCGCCATTTCCTGCAAGAGGATGGGTAATTCGCTTTTCTTTATTTTGGAAACCAGTTTGTTAAAGTAGTCCATGTTCATGATTTCATGCAGTTTTTCATAAATCGGCCGCATAAAAATTTCCTTGAGTTCATCTTCAACTGATGGAACACCGCGGCCCTCCAGTCTTTGGGTTAATTGATAATAATGACTGTATTCGTTGTCCTGTACTTCCCTGAAATCCATAAACACATGATACTTAAAGGCACGAAGTTCCGCGTAAAGACCCACATCCCATAATTCCTTTGAATTGCGAATGTATTCAAGACCGGAAATATAATCGCGGAAAATGGTGTAATAAGAACCATTGTTATGCAAACACAAACCTTCTCCCAGGATTTTTTGAGTCAGGCGCTTGTCATCGGAACCAGCTTTGATCGCGAAGGAAGCGGAAGTTTTTATCCAGCCCTTGGCATCCTCGAATTTATTGTTGTAAAGAACAAGACCCCTGTCCATACCCATTCGATTGGAATAGGCGAAAACATTTTCATTAACCCAGCCTTCTGGTGAATAAAAATCGTACAATAAATAGTTTTCAACACCTGAAAAAATATAACGACGCTTAATGATGGGAAAAATTTCACGCCTGTGGCGGTCGATTAACGATTGATCGGGAGTTTCATTCCAGTAAGCCCGGCGGTATTCCATTCCGTATTTTTCAGTAAAGCCTTCGATTTGTCCATGGCCGAACATGGGCAACCCCGGCATGGTAACCATCATGGCGCAGACGCCAAAGTATTTGTCATCCTTGCCGAACTGGGCAACAGCAGTATCTTCATCAGGATTATTCATGAAATTGACAAAACGCTTTAAAATTTCCGGGTCGAATTCAATGGTGTTTTTTATGGTGAGCCGGTATTTTTGATTATCTTCCATTTTGAGCATATTCATGAAGGCGCTGTTATAAACCCGATGCATACCCAGGGTCCGTACAAAATAGCCCTCCATTAACCAAAAAGCCTCTGCCAGCAGTAATGTATCGGGCGCTTCTTTGGCAACACGGTCCACCACCTCTCGCCAGAACTCCAGCGGAAAGACCTTGTTAAAATCCATTTTGCTCATGCCGTGTTCCGCCCTTGAAGGGATATCGCCGCCTGAGCCAGGTTCTGGAAACCACAAACGCTGGTAATGCTTTTTAGCCAAAGTCATGGCCGCGTCGAACCGGATAATGGGGAAATTCTTTGCCACATGAATAATGGTTTTAATAACCGCTTCCCGCACTTCAGGAAGCAGGAAATTCAGCTGGGCCGTGTCGTTCCAGGGCATATGGGTCCCGTCATTACCGTGATAAATGTAGCGTGTTTCTCCTGAATTAAAATCCACTCTTTTGAAAACAACCGAAGCATCGGTTTTGGAAAAATAGTGATCCTCGATGAAAACCCCCACGCCGGGTTGTTCACAATAATTGCGGCCATTAAAGGTGTAACCAGGAAAAGGAGGATAATCCAGCTGCACAAACCAGTCAGGATGCTCCACCACCCATTTTGAATGAATACCCGTGTGATTGGGCACCATATCGCTGGCCAGGCGAATACCGCGCTTCCAGCAGCGTTCCCTTAAATTGTTCAGACTCTCAAAACCGCCCAATTCGCCGGCAATAGTATAATCGTAGAGTGAATAAGCCGAAGCCTCGGCATCAGGATTCCCGCAGTCGATCTTAATCTGTTTGGAAGCAGAACTGCGTTCCCATAACCCGATAAGCCATAAACCGGTGAAACCCCAGGAAGCCAGACGATCGAGCTCCTGATCGGGAATTTGGTCCAGACGCGTAATGCTGCGTTTGTATTGCTTTGAAAGCTGATCCAGCCAGACCAGGGTGCTCTTGGCCATTAAAACGACCTTGGGCATCCATTCCTTGTCCATGCTGAAGCGCTCGTATTCATTTTCGTAGCTGAAGTCATAGGCGCTCATTTTGCCCGGCCCAAAACCGCGCATTTTTTCTTCTTCGGTAATAAAATCCAGACTGCTCAACAACCGGAAGAAAAATTTTCCAAGCAGCATGCCCCAGTTTTCACGTATCCAGATAAGTTGTTCACGCAAGGAATGGGGACGTAGAATGGCGGGGCTCCGAAGCATATCGATGAGGTTTTGCTTCTGAGGGCCGAAGGGCTTCTGTTTTTCAAAAAATATTTTTAAGCAATCAATAATCTTTATGTAATCGGGATTATTCTGTAAGCCATTGTCATCAAAAAATTCACGATAAGGACCAAAGGCCGGATTACTATTAGCCAGCCAGAGGTTAAGCATCTCTTCCAGAATCAGCTCTTTATTGGGAATGCCCTCTGTGCTTCCGGAATAATAATCCTCCATGGCCATTTTTTCCTGATACACTTCCAAGGGTGGAAAGTCCTTTGAAAAATCCATGAGGCACTGTTTGACTTCCTGGGCCCCCAGTTCTTTTTCCAAAAAGCTGAAAGCCAGGGATAAAACATTGGGATTTTCCTGTGTCCGGTACAGATAAATAACATAATGCAGAATTTCATCGATCAAGCCCATGGCATTAATCTGGCTGGCCCTTAAAGCCCTTTCCGGATAATTGATCAAATCCCTTTTGGCGTTCACCCTATGAACAAATTTTCTTACCTCATGAAACTGGGCCATAATCAGGTTCCCTGTGATGGTAAAAAGGCTGGCATCAAAATTGTATTTGTCCCGGACCGCTTTCAGTATATGAAAATCCATGGGAATTTTGGGATAATCATACTTTGCTTTTGATTTATAATAAGAGCAGGAGATATAAAATAATCCATAGTCGGCATTGTTCACGGCATACATCCTTTCAGCTTGATGTTTCAAATTAACTAATATTGGAATAAATAGTATATGATTTTCAAGCTTTTTACCAGAAGAATTCTTTTTTTGGCACAAATGGTGAAGATTTTGTGTTTCAGGGCGTTCCCCTGGCGCTGAATCGACGAACTTGGAAAGCGCCATGAATAATTAAAAACGATTCAGCGCCAGGGTCGGGCTTTCTGTTACTCCGCTTTGCTACGAACCCCTTTTCCGTGGAAATCACGGAAAAGGGGTTTTCTTCAGGTTTTTGAAAAAACCTGAAGAATAACGCCAATCCCTAACGCGGATAAATGCGGTTGCCCTCATGTGTTTTGTAAAAACCGCGCGAGGAATTTTCAAAAATGTGATTGATTTCAATTGAACCTGGGCTTATGATTCAAAAAAAACAAAGGAGATGGACCATGAAATTCGGAAATCTTGATCATTATTTTACAGGTGTCGCTGTTCCTCTGGGCGCTTTGAAAACAAAAAACAGCTGTGGAATCGGAGAGTATCCCGATCTTGTGGAACTGGGAAAATGGTGCCGAAAAATCGAAATGGAAGTGATCCAGATCCTCCCTATCAACGATAGCGGCGATCAATCCTCTCCTTATAGCGCTCTCAGTGCCTTTGCCCTTCATCCGATTTACCTTAACCTGGACCAGATGCCCGGCTCGGAAAATTTCAAGGATGAAATCGAGCAATTAAAAAAGCGCTTTGATAAAAAAATGAAAATTCCCTTTTCCGACCTCAGATGGGAAAAAATCGATTTATTGATCAAGATTTTCAAGGGGCAAAAAGCCAAAATCCCTATGGATATACTCAGTGAATGGCAGAAGAATAACCCATGGGTACGCTCCTACGCGGCTTATTTAATTTTAAAGGAAAAGCATCAGAGCCACTGGAAAGAATGGGGCGAATACGCGAACCCCAAAGACCAGGACATAAATAAAATACTGGAAGATCATCCAGATGATTTTCTCTATCATTCCTGGATTCAGTTTCATTGTGAAGCCCAGTTAAAAGCTGCTTCCCATGAGCTCGATAAAATGTCCATTCGCCTGAAAGGGGACATCCCCATTCTCATGAATGAAGACAGTGTGGATATCTGGCGCTTTCGTGATTTTTTTAACCTGGATATGAAAGCCGGCGCACCGCCGGACATGTTTTCCCAAAATGGCCAGAATTGGGATTTTCCGACTTATAACTGGGAAGCTCTGGAGCAGCAGAATTATTCATGGTGGAAACAAAGGCTGAAACAAGCTGCCAAATTTTACCATGCTTACCGCATCGATCATGTTCTGGGTTTTTTTAGAATCTGGCAAATTCCTTCCAAGGATGTGGCTGGTAAAATGGGCCATTATTATCCTTGTAAAAATATAAGCGAACATAATCTTGAAGTCCTGGGTTTTGATAAGGGGCGGCAGCGTTGGTTAAGTGTTCCCCATATCAGCGGAAATGAAATAAGGCAGAGTCTTGGGAGCCGAGCCGATTATGTGAAGGCAAGCTACCTTGATCAAATTCCAGGTGAGGACCTCTACAATTTGAAAAAATACTATGAAAGTGAACGAAAAATTTTAAGTCTTGAAGAGGACCAAGGTATCAAGGATTTTCTGTTATACTGGCACCAAAATCGTACATTATTAAAAGTCGGACCAAATCAGTATCAACGCATGTGGAATTTTCTGGGAACAAAAGCCTTCGGTAGTCTGAGTTATGAAGAAAAACAGGCACTTGAAAAGCTTTTTAAAGAGAAAGAAGCCGAGGCTGACAAGGTTTGGGGCAAAAACGGCGAGAAGCTTTTACAAATGATGGTTGAAACAACAGATATGCTTGTCTGCGCTGAAGATCTTGGGGTTGTACCGCCTTCGGTGCCCAAGGTTCTGCAAAAACTATCCATTTTGAGTTTAAAGATTGAACGCTGGACCCGTGAGTATGAAAAACCCCATTCTCCCTTTATTGATGTAAAGGATTATCCCTTTCTGAGTGTTTGTATTCCATCAGTTCACGATACCAGCACACTGCGGGGCTGGTGGGATGAAGAAGCCTCTGTAGAGGATAAACATCGCTATTATGAATTACTCAAGTGTGAAGACCCGATGCCCGTGAAATATGATGAAGATTTGGCAGAGCTCATTATCAAGCGCAATTTGAGCAGCTCTTCAGCCCTGTGTTTGTTTCAGCCCCAGGATTTATTTTATCTGGAAGAATCATTAGCCTTAAGCACCACCATCGATGACAGAATTAATATTCCCGGTACCGTGTCACAGGATAACTGGACCTACCGTTTTGACAAGCCTCTTGAGGAAATAATCAAGCTTGATGGCTTTAATCAGAAAATCGCGGCCATGGTGCGGAGCTGGAAACAGCAAAAACTTCCTGTTACAAAACACTGAGTCCCCTCAATTTTGACCATGGTTTTGCTTGGTGTTCCGCGTTAGGGATTGTAAAGGTGAGGAGGTTTTTTTCAAAAAACCGACGAAAAGCTTTTGGCCGCGCTTTTTTCGCGGCCAAAACTTCGAAGCGATAGCGGAGCCTTGAAAAGCCCGGCCCGGCCGGTGCAGAAGAGCTGTCACGCTCTTGTGGTGATGATCATGTTATTATTGTGTGTCCGGGCAACGCCAATAAAAATCAGCAAAAATACAGGCTTGAATTCCCGGATTAATGCTGGTATTCGGCCGCTTTTTCATTGAAATTCCAAGAATACCGGCTTTTGCATACTCTTGCTGATATGATCTCCTGCTTGACGATTCACAAGATCCGTGATATGAAAAACACAGGTTCTGAAAAGAACTAAAATAGAATGACAGGCGGCTTTTTATGGAATGGAAAATTGTATATCTGATACTGGGAGCTTTGACTCTTGTGTTCGGAATTTGGAATCTTGCTCAGCGTAAAGGTTTTTATCTTCCGTTGGTGGGCATTTTCTGGTTTTGTATTGTTTTGTCCAGGTTTTTTATCAGCGATGTGTATCATATCGTCATTATCCGTGGTCTTCCGGTTTTGGGAGATTTACTGTTTTATATTGGAATGCCGGCTTTGTTGATACTGGCATTTTTAACTTATCGTAATTCCAGAGGCTAAAAAATAAATTCAATGGAAAATCAAAAAAATTCAGAAATCGAACTTGAAAAAAAAGAAAACAAGGAACCTGTGACTTTGGACCAGCTTCTCTCTGAGTTAAAAACCTATTCAGATAAAAATGAAATAGCCAAGGCCGCGTCGAAAATCTATCGGCTTAAGAAAAAATTTGACGAACTAGAAGGTAAAGACGCAATGGCTGCTGAGTTGCTTCAGGAATTCGAAACAGCTTATGCCAAATTGGTGGAAAATCTGGAATGGGTTTTATGGGCTAATCATAAGGCCAAACAAAAAATCCTCGATGAACTTCAAGAGATTGTTGAAAAAGAGGAAGGCCAGGTTTTATACGAGCGTTTTAATCAACTGAAGGAACAATGGAAAAATGTCGGTCCTGTGCCTCAAAAGGAATCCAAAAAAATGCTTGAGCTTTATCGTGAATTGAATAAGGTGATTCATGAGAAATGTCAGCCTTTTTTTGAAGAGCGTGAAAAGGACAAGGAAAAGAATTACGAATCCAAAGTGGCTGTTTGTGAAAAAATTGAAGCCTTGCGCGAGCCGGAAAACTGGAAAGAAGCCAGCGAGATCGTAATAACCATGCAAAAAAGCTGGGATTCTCTGGGCATGGTACCCAAGGAGAAAAGCCAGGAATTATGGACGCGTTTCAGAAAGGCCTGTGATGATTTTTTTCTTAAGCGGAATGTGTTTTATAAGGAATATTCCGAACAAAAGAAAAAAAACCTGGAACAAAAGGTGGCTTTTTGTGAGCAGGCCGAAGCCTTGGCTGAATCCCGCGATTGGGCTGAAACATCTCAGAAATTAAAGGACCTTCAAAAGCAGTGGAACGAAATGGGCCCTGTGCCAAAAGGTAAAAATAAAAATCTGTACAAGCGTTTCAGAGCAGCCTGTGACATCTTTTTTAACGCGCAAAAAGAATATTTTGCCGAGATGGAAACCAGCCTTGAAGGAAATTTTGAGCAGAAAGTAAAACTCTGTGAAGAACTTGAAACCCTGGGTGATATGGAAAGTGACGCCAAATTCAAGCGAATCAGGGAATTGCAAAAGCTCTGGAAAGAAATTGGGCCTGCACCTCGAAAAAAGGAAAAGGAAATTTGGAAACGCTTTAGAAAAACCATTGATGAGTTTTTTAAAGAGCGTGAAGGAAACTACCACGAAAGGCAGCAGCAACTGGAAGAAAACATTCCGGTTAAAGAAGAGTTGTGCCGCCAGGCAGAGGAATTGGCTGATTCAAGCGACTGGAAAGAAACCAGCCTTAAGCTGCAGGATTTACAAAAACAGTGGAAAGCAAGCGGGCCGGTTCCGCGAAATCGGGAAAAAGAACTCTGGAACCGTTTCCGCTCAGCTTGCGATACTTTTTTTGGGCGGTTGAAAGAAAAAAACCAGGCTGTCAGTGATTCGCTAAATGAAAATCTCGAAGAAAAAAAGGCTCTTTGTTTTCAGGCTGAAATCATAAGCGGTGTGGAAGTTAGCCCGGAAGAATCGGAAGAACGGGGTAAATGGCAGCTTATGAAGCTGAAAGAGAATTTCTGGTTCAAAGTGGTTGATGAAGGTGCTGGTTTTGGTGAAAAAGCCGATTTGATAAAGGATTTACAGCGTCAATGGAAAACCATAGGCCCGGTTCCACGTGAAGCGGGTGATAAACTGTGGAAACGCTTTCAGAGAGCCTGTCAGTATTTTTTTGATAAGTCGCGGAAGTAGAGTATTAGGACCCTTGATCTTAACGGAAATAGAGATGAACTTTTTTCAATAGGTTTTCTGAATGGGGAAGCTGATGTGATTCCTTTTTGATAAACTCTGTCATGTTGTCATGGGTCCAGCCAAAGGGCTTTAAAATGTGATTTTTGAAGAAATCAATTTCCTTTTTATGCAGAACATTATCAGCTAAAGCTATATAGAGTAGAAAATAGATAACAGCTTCCTGTTTGTTTTTATTGCCAAAATAGGTTTTTAATTCTGTTTCTTCGATAGTAATGTTATGGTTTTTAGCTTCGAGTATTGTATCAAGCTGATCAATTTTATTTTGCCACTCAGCTGCTTTTTCAGACGATTCCATTGATTTCAGCATTTCCATCAAGGCGGGAAGCAAATGCAGGACATTCCATTCCTGAATGTCAGCCATACCGTCAGAATAAATCAGCTTTACAGCTAGATGAATGACCAAGGATAATTCATCGGTTTTCCAGTTTACAATTTCATCAAAATAGGATTTTTTATTCATTCTTAAGTGTTAGGACAATTGAATTCATAAGTCAAGATGAAATTTGTATTTATTTGTCAGCTTTATAATTATAATGTGGAATTTTTTTGGAAGTATCATAACATAAAGGAACTTACAACGAAAAACCGCGAATACCTTTACTAACACGCCCTTTGGCTTTGTTAAAATATAATTTCGACAAAAAAACAAATCTTCAGTTGATATTTTTATCTGAGTCAAATATCATATAAGTTAGTTATGACAAAATCGAGAAAAGCCGCGAAAATCGCCCGTGTGAAATTGTTGGTCATAAAAGGCAAGGACGCGGGCGAAGTCTATGAAACAGACCAATTTCCTTTTACCATTGGCCGTGACGGGACCAATCAATTTGTATTAACCAAGGACACCAAAATTTCCCGTCATCACGCGGAAATTTCCTATAGCCGCGGCAAAATCTGGCTGCGCGATCTGGGCAGCACCAATGGTTCATTTGTTAATAATGTGCGAATTACCGAGAAAACCCATATTATTAATGGGAATACCTTTATACTGGGTGGTTCCTTTATCCAGTTTGTGGTAATCATGGCAGATTCAGCCCAAGCCCAGAGTGAAAGCCAGAATACTTTTTCCTATGAATCCAAGGTGGAAGAGTCCGTTTTAGTGGTGGACCAGCGCAATTCATCGGGGATCTCCGATTCCTATAGCGAAGAGGTGGTGATTCGCCTTACTGAAACCTTAAACCGCATCGTTATACCCGAACTCAACAAACATAAGGCCCGTTTTATTAAAGGAACAGGCGATGGTTTTCTGGCAACCTTTTCAACCCCGGCATCCTGTTTAAAAGCAGCAGCGGGAATTCTGGAAAAAGCCGATACAAGCAATTTTAAAAAACGTGAACCCAACCGCTTGCACATTCGTTTAAGCCTGCATCACGGAAGCTGCGTGGTCGAACCCAATGGCGACCGTCACGGCAAAGCTGTGAATATTGCTTTTCGTCTGGACAGCCTTCAGTACAGGGATATTAAAAAAACGAAAAACAGCATTCCAAAAAGCAGTTTTCCCGAGGTGGACCGGATTTTTTTTACACAGAGTTTTTTTGATCTTCTTGGTGTGGCGGAGCAGAAACGCGCCACAGACATGGGCTTATTCAAACTCAAGGGTATTAAGGGGCATCACGCGGTTTATCATTACCAGAAATAGAGTAAACCTTTCGGTTTTTTATTTTGGGCATTCCCCGACAACTGATACCCATCAAGCTGCCTGATAAAATAAATGTCGGGTCGGGCTTTACGGCACTTCGCTGTGGCTTCGGAATCCTCGACACGAAAAAATCGTGTCTCCGGGTTCAATCATCCCAATTTTGAAAAATTGGGATGATTTGCCTCCAATCCCTAATGCTTATTAGAAGTGGCCTTATTAATTACCCGCATTTCTAAAAATCATCTTTTCACCGATTCTATTAACACTAAATGGTTGATTGGCATTTGGCTTTTTTTGAGGATCAAATTTTAGTTATGGCTAAAAATGATAGTTTTTCTCTTTATACCTACTTGGTGTTTCAATGAAATTTTTAAAATTAATGGGAATCCCTATCCATCGGCAATCTTGGAAAAACATTGATTGGTAATTACAGGTGATGTGATATAATTAAAACGAATGAAATATATACTTATCATTCTATTAATTTTAATTTCAGGATGTGAAAGCGTGCCAGTTTCAAAAGCGCCATTGGATTTTTATGCCTGCCGGGAAAAGGCCCATCGCATTGCCTTTCAAACAACAGAAACACCGGCTTACCCTGATTGGGTATATGCTTATTTCTCCTATTATCAGCTTGATTTTTACCAGCCCCATTATTTTGGAAGCCTTTCTTGCGCTGATTATCAAATCGCGGTGAATTATTTTGAACCACCGGATTCTGAGAAAACCGTGTTTTTGCTGCACGGCTATCTGGAACATACGGGCAACCTGAGATGGTTGATCAAGGAATTGCTTCAAGCCAAATTGGCTGTTGTTTCCGTGGATTTGCCAGGCCATGGCCTTTCATCGGGCGAGGATTCCAGTATCCATTCCTTTATTGAATATGGTGATTTGATTGAATCGCTGGTAACAAAGCTGGAATCACTGGTTAAACCTTTTTATGCTGTTATCGGCCACAGTACGGGCGGCGGGGCTGTTGTTGAATATCTTCGTGCCCATGAAAGTGTATTTGAAAAGCATATATTGGGAGCACCATTGATCCGTTCTGAAATGTGGGATTTGTCAAAATTCGGTGTGGCTGTTTTAGGTGGAGTCATTAAAACACTTCCAGCCTGGTTAAGGGAAATATCCCATGATAAAAATTACCTTGAGTTTTCGCGCTACCACGACCCCTTATTACGAAAAACCGCGGCCATGGATTGGGTAAAGGCATTGTTTGAATGGGACAAGCTATTGGTAAAAACACCATTTATTAGCGATAAAGCGGTTTATATTCTGCAGGGAAAAAGCGATAATGTTGTTTTTTGGAAATATAATATGGAATATTTGAAGAAGACCATGACAGCCTCAGAAATCTTTTATTTTGAAGAAGCCAGGCATGATTTATTTTACGAGAGTGAGGAAATCCGGTTGCCGATAATAGAGCGGGTAATTGAAGTGCTGACTCGGTGAAGCATGGTGAGCAATGGATCTATTTTGTTCAGCTCAATATCAATTAGAATTTAAGCCCCTTCGTGTTAGCTCGGCCTTATAACTTTTTTATGATGATTCATTCCATAAAAATAAGGAAGTTCCATCAAGGCCAGGGCCTGGCTAAAAATTTTGTGTTTTTGACCAGGCCCCAGTTCACATCAATTTATTCAGCCGCGTTATAAGCTGCAGGGTCATAGGCTGAACCTGCCGGAAAAGCTCGTTGCCCCAATTCCCGGTCCAGCATGAGCAGGCCTTGTTTTGATTGTTGTACCAGATTGATCTGGTCGAGAACCGTGCCGGCTGAGGATTCTTCTTCTACTTGTTCTTTAACAAACCAGGTCAGCATGGATTCGGCGGCATAGTCGTTTTCTTCTCGAACCAACTTCATGAGGCCGTTGATTTTGGAGGTAATGAATTGTTCATGCTCCAGGGTGTCTTTCCAGACTTCTTCCACACTGGTCCAGCTTGTTTTTAATTGCTTTAGATCGAGCAGCTCTACTTTGCCGCCGCGTTCGATGATGTGGTCGAAAAACTTCATGGCGTGTATAGTTTCTTCGTGGGCCTGGGTTCTCATCCAGTGGGCCATGCCGTTCAGGCTGATTGATTCAAAATAGGCTGCCATGGATAGGTAAATATAAGATGATTCCAGTTCATTCTTGATTTGCTCGTTCATCGCTTTTCTGACATTTTCTTTAATCATTTTTTAAATCTCCTCTTCATATAAACTAATCAATTGTTATAAAACATCTTCATTTTTTAAGAAGATGTTATTTCTGGTTGTAGCTCCATTGCAAAGCTTTTCTTGACAGTCAATAACTCAACGATTATAGTTTATTTACTTTTTCCATACTAACTTTAAGGTCAGAATGGTTTGGGTATCGGTAGAATATTATCAACTATCTACATACAACATATATAAAAAGAGATAAATTATGAATAAGTTTTCAATTATTTTCTTGAGTATCCTTTTAATTTTTTTAGCAACCGGGCTGTATTCCCAGAATTTGATCATGAATCCCTCTTTTGAGACAAATTTTACCGGAGAAATCGATCATTGGGGTTTTGACCAGTATAATAAAGGCGCTTCTGATAAAACAGTGGAAAAAGCCAATGCCCAGGATGGAAATCAGTACGCGGTTATAAAGAGTCAGGCTAAAAACGATGCGCGATTGTATCAGATGGTTTTTGTGGAGCCTGAGACCACCTATGAAATTTCCGGGTGGATTAAAACCAGCGGCGTCCAGGGAGGAATAATCGGGGCCAATATCAATCTGATTGACCAAATGATTATTACTGAAAATTTTCAGGGGGATAATGAAGAATGGAAACAGGCGAAAATCTACATTAAAACCGAAAAGGATGTTTCGCTAGTCAAAATTGGATTGGCCCTTGGCTGGTATGGAGCGGAAAACACAGGCACGGCTTGTTTTGACAATATAATAATGAAAGCTGTGGATTCTGTTCCCGAGGGACAGCTTGTTCACCGGGTAACCAATGTGGGTCAAAGTGATTCTTCGCAGCAAAAGGAAACTACCCCTGCTTTTAAACTGATGTTGCCCTTACCGGATTTCATCAGCATGGTGCAGGAATTGGTTTTTATTTTACTTGGGTTTATGACAATAGCCGCGTATCTTGTTTATTTATACTTTTTTGACAAGGAAAAACTTCATGCTTATCCTGAAATCTTCAGGAGCAAGTTCAAATCCTTTATCACTCTCCCGGATTTAAAAACAAAGGGGCTGGTTAAGGGAATACTTTTTTCAAAATGGTTTAAAGCCTTGGTTTTTATAGTTATTGCCTTGGTTTTTTTAAAGGACTTGCAAATAGCCTTGGCCACAGACCCGATTCCGGGAAACGAAAATCATTATATTCATCAAGCTATTGCTTTGTTTGAAGGCCGAATCGATATCGGTCACTATCTTCATGATACTGCCGAGTTTAATGGCAAAATTTATGTTATTTATCCTCCTTTTCCTTTGCTGCTTATTTTGCCTTTTGTGGCGATTTGGGGGCTTAAAACCAAACTGACTCTTGTGGCTATTTATATTAGTGTGATAGCCGCGTTTTTACTGGTTCGAATTCTCCAGAAGATTAAGATTGAAGCCAAAACTATTCCGTGGGTATTGGCCGCGTTTTTCTTTGGCACTGGATTTTTTCTGTGTTTACGAAACAGTCTGGGGGTGGCCTGGTTTGCCCACGTGGCGGCTGTTTTTGCTTTAATTGTTATGCTTTATTTTGCCCTGGTAAAAGGAAATGCTTTTCTAACCGGGTTGTTTCTCGGTTTCGCGTTTTTATCGCGCCAGCTTTCGATTTGGATGGCGATATTCGCTTTTGTCGCTATCTGGCAATTTGACCCGGAGGCAAAGCTGAAAAAGAAAATGCTTAAAATCATTTATTTTGGCGCATCCTTTGCCATTTGCATCGCGCTTTACCTTTTGTTCAATTATCTTCGATTTGGAGATATTTTTGATACTGGTTACACTTATTTGCAGCTTAGTGGGTTTATGGCGACCCGCGCGGATACTTACGGTCAATTCAGTTGGCATCACATTCCCTTTAATTTTGTATACATGTTTTTACAAGGCTTTCATATTAATTATGGCGACTGGCCTGATTGGGCGACCAGTTGGCATGAATGGTGGGCCTTGGATCCCTTTGGAACCTCTATCACCTTTGCCAGCCCCTTTGTGTTTTTTGCCTTCTGGGGCCGAATTAAGGATAAGTGGATTCATTGGGCCGCCTGGTTGAGTATTTTAGGATCCCTTGTGCATCAGCTTATGTATTATAATAATGGCTGGGTCCAGTTCAACGCACAGCGTTTTTCTCTGGATTTTTTGCCTTTGCTTATTCTTCTGGTTGCATTGGGTTTTGATAAATGCGAGAGCAAATACTGGAAGCCATTGGTCATGGTGGCCATTTTGCTAAACGCGATGACCTTTCTTTTAATCAGCCCTCCTGGATAAATGGAAACAAGCAGCTTTTCTGCTTTTTCTTTCATCTCAGATGGATGAGTCATGGTTTCGAAAGCTGTGTTTTATGAGCAGAGCGTTTTCTGCCGAATTATTTTCGCGCGCAAACCCCCAGAAAGCGGCAAGGAATAGCCGGGCCTGGTTGCAAATCTCCGATTCGCTGACTAATCATGAGCTTGTTGCATTTTTTTTCATGCGAGTAAAAGGCCCGGATTGTAAATGATCCGCTTCCCTTGGGAAAGGCCCTGAACACTATAGATAAATAATGAAATTGCATTTACACGCGTCGGGGCAAGTGGCAGGTGTTCCAACATTGATTCATAAAATAAATTTGGTTTTATGCTTAAAAATATTTATATTTATACTAGGCTTTTGTTACAGGAAATTAATTTTTAGTAAAAATTTGTAAAATATCGAAAAAAGCCAGGTAAAAAATTGAAATTTGACCTTAAAAAAATTAAATCAAATCTTTGTGTCATGCACAAATGCTTTTTTATAAAGCATAAGTCCATTATGTTTTTTCGAAGATTGACTTTTTATAATTCTGGATTTATATTATGTGAATTATCCTTCAATAGTGGCAGGGTGATCGGTAATTATTTCCATCAGAAAGGGGAATAATGGCAGAGATAAAAAAGCGTCCAACCCTAGGTTTTTTAATTGACTGGTCAGAACAGGAATATCAAGCTAATCTTCGCGATGGTGTATTGGATGCTGCTGAAAAAAATGACGCGAATCTCATTTGTTTTATTGGCGGAGCTCTGCATTCAGGGAATCAATTTGAAGCCCAGAGAAATGTATTATTCGATTTGGTCGATAAAAAAAATGTTGATGGCCTCATTATTATGTCTGCTTCTATAGGGCATTATATATCCATTCAGGACATAATCGACTTTTGCGATTCTTTTTCGGAAATTCCCATCATGAGTATTGCTCTTGAATTGCCCAATCATTATTCCATTCTGGTTAATCAGGAAAAGGGAATGAGGGACCTTGTTTGTCATCTTCTGGAACAGCACAAATGCAAAGAATTTGCCTTTATTTCTGGTCCTGCTGAAAATCTGGAATCAAAAACCCGTTACCGGATTTTTAAAGAGGTTTTACAGGAGCATGGCATGTCTTTGCATCCTGAGAATTATGTGGCTGGAGATTTCATGATGGCCAGCGGTGTTAAAGCCGTAAAAACATTACTTGATGATAGAAAGGTTAATTTTGATTGTGTGGTTGTGGCCAGTGATGATATGGCCTTAGGGGTCATATCCGAGCTTCAGGCCAGAGACATTCAAGTACCCAAGGAAGTAATGGTTGTTGGTTTTGATGATCTTTTGGAAGGGCGATATTATTCACCAGCCCTGACAACTGTGCATCAACCCTTTTATGAGCAAGGTGTTAAAGCAACGGAAACAATGTTGGCTATTCTTCGCGGTGAAGATGTACCAAAAAAAATCTTTCTGGACACTGAAGTTAAAATTCGTGAATCCTGCGGCTGTTTGTCAAAGGCGATTCAAAACGTAAGTTCAGGCCCTTATCAGATTTATGAGTTTGCCGGTATTGACCAGTTGTTTTCCGACAAAGAGAAAATAGTAAAACTGATTCTGCAAGGTATTCAACCATCAGCGCGGACCATGAAAATCGTGGATAAAAAGATGCTTCTCGAAGCGGTAACCGCGTTTTATGAAGAAATTGCCCTGTCCAAAGAGGGAAATTTTCTTTCCGTGATAAGTGATTTTGTTTACGCGACCATGAAACGTGGTGATGATTTGGTTCCCTGGCAAATGGTGGTTTCTATTTTCAGGATAATCGCGCTTCCTTATTTGGTAGATAAAAAAAACAGGCATTTAGCTGAGGACATATGGCATAAAGCCAGGGTTATGATCGGAAATATGACCCAACGGCGGGAAACTTTGAGGCGAATGAATGCGGCCATCGAAAGTCAAATACTGAAGGATTTGTCTGAAGAATTAAATACACGAATCGGGGTTGAGGAATTGCTCGATGTTTTAACCAAGGATATTCCGATTATGGGTATACCTTCGGTATTTGTCGCATTATATGATGATGTGAAGATTCCCGGTGAATATTCCCGGCTTATCCTGGCGGTTGATCAGAAAAAGCGGATAAAATTGAACGCGGATGGTGTTCGATTCCCTTCACGTGAACTTTTTCCGCGTAATATAATAAAACTCGACCGTCGATATACTTTTATTGTTCAGGCATTATTTTTCGGTACCCATCAGTTGGGCTTTACTTTGTTTGAAATAGGGTTAAAAGAAGGCCGTATTTATGAAACCTTGCGTTTGAGAATTTCCAGCTCTCTCAGGGGCGGGCTGCTTTTAAGGCAGGTTCAAAACCAGGCTCATTTACTGGAAGAACAGGTCAAAGAACGCACCAGGGATCTGGTTAAAACAAATGAACAGCTGGAAAATGAAATTGCCCAGCGTGAAAGAATTGAAAACGCCCTGCGCAGGTCAAATGAAGATTTACAGCAGTTTGCCTATGTTGCTTCTCATGACTTGCAGGAACCTTTGCGAATGGTTGCCAGTTATGTCTGCCGTCTGGAAAGACGATATAAGGATCAACTTGATCAGGACGCGAATGAATTTATCGAATTCGTGGTTGATGGGGCCAGGCGAATGCAAAGGATGATAAACGATTTGCTCATGTTTTCAAGAATTGACACACAGGGTAAGGAATTTTCCGAAACAAATATCGCTAATGTGCTTCAGGATGTGTTGCTGGATCTTCAAACCAGTATTCAAGAAAAAAATGTGACTATAAATATTCCCTCTCATTTGCCGGTTATAATGGCAGACAAGGGACAAATCCACAAGGTTTTTCAGAATTTAATAAGCAATGCCATGAAATTTCAACGTGAGGTGCCTCCTGAGATTACCGTTGTTTTTGAACCCCGCCCGGAAGAATGGTATTTCGCGGTCCAGGATAATGGCATTGGAATTGAAGAGGAGTTTCTGGATAAGATTTTTATTATGTTCCGCCGTCTTCATTCGCGGGGAGAGTACCCGGGCACAGGGATAGGCCTGGCCATTGTTAAAAAAATTATTGAACGACATAATGGAAAAATTGGTGTTCAGTCCCGGATAAATGAGGGTTCAAATTTTTATTTTACAATTCCAAAGGATATTGGAGGAGCAAATGTCTAGTCGAAGCGGTACGCCAATTGAAATTTTATTGGTTGAGGATAATCCCGGAGATGTTCGCTTAACATTGGAAGCTTTAAAAGAAAGCAAGGTGCATAATATTATTTCTGTTGTTAAAGATGGTGTGGAGGCATTGGCTTTTCTGAGAAAAAAGGATAGATACAGCACCTCGCCATCGCCGGACATTATTTTGCTCGACTTGAATTTGCCTAAAAAAACCGGTATTGAAGTGTTACAGGATATTAAAAAAGATGAAAATCTGAAACATATTCCTGTGGTCATTTTAACAACCTCAAAAGACGAGGAAGATATTCTGAAAACCTATACCTACCATGCCAATGCTTATGTTACCAAACCCGTAGATTTTGATAAATTTCTCAAAGTCATTAGAGGCATTGAAGATTTTTGGTTGAATATCGTTAAATTACCCCATAAATAGATAGTGATTAAGAAAAGATATGGAATTTGACACGACTCAGAGAAATATTTTACTCATAGAGGACAACAAAGGTGATGCCAGGCTTCTTGAAATCATGCTGGAAGAGGTGAGAGAGCAAATATTCCATATTGTGTGGAAGGATAGGCTTTCTTTGGGGCTGACCCGTTTGAAGGATGGCGATATTCATGTTGTTTTACTCGATCTTGATTTACCCGATAGCCAAGGCTTTGATACCTTTGATAAGATTCATGAAATAGCGCCCTATGTGCCGATTATCGTCATGACAGGTTTGAATGATCAAAAAATCGCGGTTGATGCGGTTCGTAAGGGAGCCCAGGATTATTTGTTAAAAGGACAAGTGACGGGAGATTTGGTGGCTCGCGCCATAAATTACGCTATAGAAAGAAAAAGGCTTGAGCTTGAGAGGGAAAAGCTGATTGACCAACTTCGCGATGCTTTGGCTAAAATCAAGACCCTGCGCGGCTTAATTCCCATTTGTTCTTTTTGCAAAAAGATTCGTGATGATTCAGGCTTTTGGAAGCAGATCGAAATATATGTTCGGGACCATTCTGATGCGGAATTCAGTCATAGCATTTGTCCTGACTGCGCAAAAAAACATTATCCTTCTTTATACAACGAAAAAATAAATAAAAAAGATGAAACCGATCCTTCTGTTGATAAAAAAGGAGAATAAAGTACCCCTGTTTCGACTGAAGGGCTTTTTATTGGTTGTATTTGTTTAGCTTAAACAGGAATCACTATTTTTAGCGTTAAGGATTGTAATAATAGCAGACAGCAATAAATTAATAACTTATTATCGGATAATTAGATAAATTATCCGCAATTTTCATAATCCTTGCAAAACCTCAGCAAGTTATTTTTTCAAAAATGACTTGCTAAAACCCAGAGGCGCGCTTTTTTCGCGCCGCGCTGGTCATAAATGCTACGCAT
>JAFGWI010000234.1 GCA_016937215.1 Spirochaetales bacterium
ACTAAAAATGCGTTAGGGATAGGAGGCATGGTTTGCAATTTTATCAAAAATTGCAAACCAAAGCGTTTTTTGCCGGATAATTTCCGGCAAAAAACCTTCGGAGCGACAGCGAAGTGCCGGATAGCCCGGCCTGTCATGCCCCTGGGCGGGCAGGTAACGCCTTAAAGGAAAGGAGCTAAAAATACAACTATCCTATTTGTTTAGCGTAAGTTTTTTTAGGCCTTGCCTGATAAGCTCGAGGACTTATCAGGCCGGTCCATAGAGCCTCCCTCGATTAGGGGATGTTCAATGTTTCAAGACTTTTCTTCAAAGCCTGTTGATACTTTTGGTAAAGGGATATTTCTCCGGCAGCCTCAGCCAGCAGAATTTTATTGTTTTTGACCATCAGGGCTGTTAGGTATATATAATCAGCACCTCCATAGGGAGCGCCCCACTCCAGGCATTCCATTTTCAGAGCACCAAGGTCAAGGCTTACTGTTGAAATAAATCGATAACCCTCCTGCTCAAGATGAGACCTCAAGGCCTGCGCCCAAAAAGAAAGGTCCTTTTCCGGGTAATTTTTAAACCATTTCACCTGAAAGGGAAGCCCCTCCGGGCTTATAGCCTGAAAGGTATGACCGCTTTTGATTTTAGCAAATCCTTCAGGCGTGCTTATTTTAATATTTCCGCAGGAAAACAACACAAAAACAACGATAACTATGACTATGGTAATTTTCATCAAAAGCCCCCTTTCAGGAGTTCATACATATCCACCTGGTTAAGCCATTCAAAAGCCGAATCAATATTTTCCGGCCTGGAAGACTGCTTGAAATTAAAGGAAATCTGAACACTGGCCATTAGCCTGTCATACTCCAGCTTTGTCAAACGGCCTTTCCGGTATTCGATTTCACGAATCAAACGCACCACTTCCTGTTCTATGGCAAGGGTTCCCTTGGTATCAGCCCTGTCGATCAAAGCCAGGTTTTTGGCTAAAATCTCCTCACGACTTTTTATTCCCGATTTTAATTGCAGAATTTCTTCACGCAGATCCATTGCATTCTGGTTAAATTCAAGAACATCCAGATCCATGGCATTTAAAAACCCGCGCAGTTTCATCGAAGCCTCCCATGGCACACGAAGGTTCAATTGGTTGTCTGAGCGATAAATGAAATGCCCCTTTTCCTTTTCTATCCAGGAGATAATATCTTCCTGAACCTTGTCTGCATCAAACACAAGCAGGCTGATATTAATATCAAAAAAAAGAAAATTCTCCTCAGCCCAGACAATTAATGATAAAAAAACCAACAACAATAAACAAAAGTGTTTTTTCATCATTTGACCTCCTTGAGTACAGTTGCGATTTGGTTAAAGTATTTTTCCCTGGCTTTTTCATCAGGCATCAGCACCTCCACCACTTGCAGTTTTTTATCAAACACACGAAGGGCAACAAGGTAATAAAATGGCTCCCTGTCTTTAGAGCTGAAGAGCACACCACCAAACTTGCCAAGCTCTTGTCTTTCGGCTTTGCTGTAATAGGGGCCAAGATGATAATACAAAGCTTCCACCCAGAACCCCTTATCCCCTTTTGGAAAATTTTTCACTGTCCCGGCCCGCACAACAGTGCCCTGCGCTGTCTCGGCATGGAAATATTCCTGTTCATCAAAAACTGCAAAATCAGCGGACAGTTCGATTTTAAAAACATTCTCCAGTTTTGGAATAGATACATGAAAGGCATCTATCATGGCAATCCATTCAAAGGGAATGGAGCTTTTCGTGTCACTGGTGTTTTCCGTTAACCGGGGCACCAGCTCCAGGGTTATTTTTGAATAAGCAATAAGCTGTTTTAAACTATCGAGGCGCAATGTAATACCTTCGATCTCTTCGGACAAACGGTTTATTTCCTTGAGAATCCTGAGTCGCTCTACTACATCGTTGGTTTTCTCAAGAAGCACATACAAACGCGCCCTGGCACGTGAAGCAATATCCAGGCGAAGCGAAAGGTCCTGAAAATATTCAGACACATCAAAAGTCTGCACACTTTTATTCAAAACCTCCCCCAGCTTCAAAAAAGCTTCAAAACAATCGGAAAAACTGGCCTTGGGAACCCGCAGCACTATATAAGTCGAAAACAAGCTCTCTACATAACCGCCAAGCTCCTCTGTCTTCTTAATAATCAGGTCCTTGCTCACCTCAACATCAGCCACCCTGAGTTTCTGATAACCGGTGTATATTTTTTTATCCCCAATCGTATCGGCCGGGTCCTTTAGCTTTGAAGATTCCTCTTTACCCAGCTCCTTTGCCAGCTTATCATTATTTTCAGCAAGCTGAGCCCCCTCGCCATCAGGCGCTCCCGGAACCAAACCCGAACCCTTAAATAACTCGGAAGCCATACCGGGTTTAAGCGCTCTATCTTCCACCATATCACCGGCGTAAAAATCATCATTTGACTGTGAAAAGGATTTAGCCATGGGCTCAAAACGGCCCTCACTGCAAGCCATAAAAACGAAAAAAAGCAAAGCTGACAACAATACACAGAAATACTTCATAAGAACCCTCCTTCTGGATTCATTGTACGACTTTCACACCAAGTGGCAAGCTCATTTTTGGTAATTATCTCAAAAGAATCGCGGCAGGAAAGCAAAAAAAAAGAGCTATTTGGTCTCTCCTTCCCTCTCAGGAAGGCCAAATAGCCCTGTAGCACCCTGAATAAAAACCCCTTGAATTATCTTTAACCCAGGAAGTTGTTAAACCCTTATTTTAAATCTAACTTAAAACTAACACAGCCAGAGCTAAAAGTCAAATAAATTTTTATTCGCCCCGGAATTTGCTTTGTTAGCTGATGTTTTCGGGCGTTGCCTGATAAGCCCAGGGGCTTTCAGGCCGGGCTAATCGCCACTCCGGCTTTGCCTTCGAAGGTTTTTTTCGGGAAATAATCCCGAAAAAAACGCTTTGGCCAGGCATTTTGGAAAAAATGCCTGGCCATGGCTCATATCCCTAACGCCTATCTCCCTATCGCCGAATGGAGCTTTATCCGCATTGGGTAATATTTTTACTCCAATACAGAATAGCAGACTCCGGGCTTCAGAGGCAAAACCCAAAAAAAACTATACCAAAGAGCTATTCTTATTTATATTTAAAAACAATGGTTACCTTTGTTCCATGATCATTGACCATCTCCATTGTACCATCGAGTTGCTGAACCAGCAACTCTACCAAAGACAAACCAAAACCCTTTCCCTCCCCATTAGGATTATCATCCTTGATACCCTGGCCATTGTCTTTTATCTCAAGAATGATATTCGATTCCTGGCTACGAAGATTGATTTCCATACGCCCGTATTCATCTGCCTTATAGGCATGAAGCAAAACATTGGAAAAGAGTTCTTCAAAAATAATCCCCAATGGCAAAACATGATGCACATCAATTTTAAGGTTTTCGATTTTCTGTTCAATCAGGATATAGGCTGAACCGGCAATGGTCGATCTTAAATCCTCTATCAATTGACTAAGATATTCATTAATATTCAGCTGCGTAAATTCAGCGTTTTTATACACCTGGGTATAGAGCACTTCCATTGTCATGAGCCGGCTAATGACTTTTTCAAGAACAGCACAGGCTTCGGGATTTTTAAGATAAGTCAACTGGATGTTAAAAAGACTGCGTATGGTTGCCATATTATTCTTGATACGATGCTGCATTTCCCTGAAAAGCTGATTTTTTTCAGCCAGTTCTTTTTGCAGCTCATCGTAGCTTTTTTTATAATCGGATAAATCGCGTATCAGAGCGTGAATATAGCCATTGGGCAATAGCCGACCTGATATCTCGACTTCGATAAATGTGCCATCTTTCTTTTTGATTCGCCTTTGACTCCGGACGGTTTTAAAATCAAAAATTTCTTTGAAATGAATCGGTTCGCTTTTTATGTCTTCTTCTGAAAAAAAATCAGAAATGGACATGGAAATCATTTCATCCTGCCTATAATCCAACATTGAACAGATCAGCTTGTTTGCCTGAATAATCATTCCCTTTTGATTGGTTAAAATAATAGCTTCTGAAGCGTGTTCAACTATCGTATGATAAAATTCTTCACGTTCTGAAACCTGATGATGAGTTTCGAACAAGTCAAAAGCCATTTCAATCAAGGATTGCAAAACAAAATCACCTGTGCTTTTGAGCACAAAGCCGTAATATTTAATTCCCCTCACTTTTTCAACCATTTCCTTTTCCGTGTGAGAGGTTAAAAAAATAATAGGCACATTGTGTTTTTTAAGAATTTCCCTGGCAGCCTCTGTTCCATCCATACCCTTGCCAAGATCAATATCCATTATAATCAGGTCGATCTGTGTTCCGCTGGCAATGACTTCCAAGGACCTCTTACCGGTTAAAACATATTCAGCTCCGTAACCCCAGCTTCGAAGTTTTTTTGTCAGATCCAGGGCAATAATAGACTCATTTTCAACCAGAAGGATATGTCTATTCGAATTTTCCGTACTCAAATTATTTTCCTTCCCATATATTCCGCGATCCCTAGCCCCTTTCGGGCCTTTTCACAAAAGCATCTTTTCTAAGCCCGCATGTATTTACATATCTTCAAAAAAAGGGCTTTCAGAAAGGCGAACACTTCAAAACCTCGGTATAAACCATAAAGTCCGGATTTTTAAAATACCCTGGAAATAATTATAATAATAATCCTGAAAAAATCAAATCATCTATCACCACAGAGTGGTTGATCAAGGCCCCTAGGCTGAAATTTTTAATAAATTTAACACGCAAAACCTAAAAATACCAAAGCAGCAGAACTTTTTTTCTTGTATTGATATTCAATGAGTATAAAACCACAAGGAGTATTTTATGATTAAGGACATGCAAAAAAACCTGATTATACAGGAATCGCTCAGTAAAACTTGCCTAACAAACAATCCGCCACCGCGTTTAAGGGAAAAAATCATGGCCCAGGGGCCTGAACAACTTTCAGACCAGGAACTTATGTGCCTTTTATTAGGCAGCGGCATTAAGGGCCGCAGGGTCACGGAATTAGCCCGGGACGTGGTAACCTTTATCGACAAACAAAAAAACAACATTAGTCCCGAGGATTTACTAAAAATACCGGGTCTTGGCCAGGCCAAATCCACCTTGATTGCCGCCTGCCTGGAATTCAGCCGCCGTCTGCTAATTCCTGAACGGCCCAAAATCATATTGCCTGAATCAGCCTATCAATACTTGCGCCATTATGGAGACCGCAAGCAGGAAATCTTTTTAAGCCTTTCGCTTAACGGGGCCCATGAGCTTATAAAAACCCGCATTGTTTCCATTGGCCTGGTTAACAGGACCATGGTTCATCCTCGTGAAGTCTTTGCAGACCCGATCACCGACAGGGCCGCGGCTGTTATCTGCGCTCACAACCATCCATCAGGTCAACTCCAGCCAAGTCAGGAGGACCGTGAAATCACGAGAATCCTGAAAAGCGCCGGCGACATTCTGGGAATAAAACTGCTGGATCACATCATTTTCACGGATAAGGGGTTTTACTCGTTTCAGGAACATGGGCTGATCTGATTATTGGATTCCATTGAGCGTAAAATGCTTCCCAATTAAATCACGGAATGGCAAACAAATCGTTTCATTCTGAACGCAGCGAAGCGAAGTGAAGAATCTCAGTTGATTATAGGCATGTTGATTCACTAATAGAAAGTTGGCGAGTATGAAGGAAGCAATGCAGGATTAGACAGGATAGATTTTTCAAGGTCGCAGGATAAAAGTGAATGCCAATGAGCATTCACGCAGAAAAGTGAATGCCAATGAGCATTCACGCAGAAAAGAGAATGCCAATGAGCATTCACGCAATAAAGTGAATGCCAATGAGCATTCACACCACCGAGCAGTAAATGCGAAGCATTTATGACCAGGCCCAGGTCGCATGGCCGAGCAGCAAGCCGAAGGCTTGTGACCAGGCCCAGGCTGCATGGCCGAGCAGCAAGCCGAAGGGCTTGTGACCAGGCCCGTCGTTTCTCCTCAGAATGACATCGGTTACTTTTTACGACCAGCTATAGAGTTAGATATAAATCCATAAAAATTAGGGGTGAAAAATTCGATATAAATGCTTTTGAATTTACACCCCAGGCAACGCTACAAAACATCCTGCCTTTTTAGAACAAGGAACGCCTTTATCTCCTACCTTTTCCTGAAAATACTGAAGGCGATAAAGGCAACAACAACAAGGGGTAAAAGTGTTAAAGCTGTTTTCAACACGATGCTCAAGGTAACAAAGGCTCCAACAATCATCAAAATAAGAATAATATTTTTCATTTGATTCTCCTAGGTTTTCAGCCGGAATATCCGCGCCGTAAGTCAAGGCCCCGAATAGTACTGGCACCTTGATTATTTGTACCCATTGTAACTCGAAATATTCAATAAAATGTTACTCTTTTGCTGTTTTTTATTCCTGAAGGATTTCCTTCGCCCTTTCGATTTGGTTGGGAAACAGATCAAGGGGCACAGCCTCGGGGCCTTTTTGTTTTAAAACCATTAACCTGGCGCATTGACTAAAGTCTTTGAGACAAAACTGATTTTTGTAAACCGAAGCCATGGCAGGCATGTCAGCCATTTTTTCAAGATAAAAAGGGCAATTTTCCAAACGTTCGCATTGGCTCATATCTTCCTCCTGATACATCAAATGCCATCAATACAAGTCTTTTGCTTTTTCATTTAAAACGCAAAAGGCCTAGGCACCAACACATGATAAATTTACTAATTTTTTGCTCAAAAATCAATTTTTTTCTATAGTAAATATTCCAACAAAGTTAATAAAGGTGTAAATTGTAACAAAACAGAATAGCATGGGAATAACAACAAAGGGTTTTTTTGAAGGCACACAAAGCCTTTCACCTACACCCTACCCTGAACCTGGTAACCACCAGCCAGGGAAAAATGGATAAGCGGTTTGCACATTTTTTATCGCTCAAAAGGCGCTATACATAATCAAACTTTATATCCAATTTATCAAAAGTTAATAAAGAACTAATGATTTCGTACTATTGATTTATTAGCTGTTTATATTTAGGCTAATAGCAACAAATTGAATATTAAATCCACATTCCCACGTGAATTGAGGTCATTTCTTGTATTACTGTAGTTTAAAAAATGACTCCTTTGCTCGGAAAATAGGATTTAAGAAAACCGGTTTAATTTTTGAATATAACTGAAAAGGAATATGATCATGACAAAAAAGATAGCCCTGTTTTTACTACTGACATTAAGCTTATCCTGTACCTCTACTTTAAGTTATAAATATTTAAAGAGTCCAGAGCTTGTTGAGGCCAATCGCCCGGATTATCCTGAATGTTTTTTTATGAACATAAGTGATCTTCATGTTTATGACAATTCTTTAGGTACTGAAGGCAAGGCATTTGAGCATTATCTTGAAGAGGATAGAAAATTACTGCGGGAAAGCCTGGCTATTTCCCAAAAAGCCCTTTCTGTTATTTCCGAACACAAACCGCGGTTTCTATTGGTAAGCGGCGATTTAACCAAGGACGGCGAATTAGATAGCCATGAACTTATTTCCGGGCTGCTAAAGAACCTTGAGAAACAGGGCATCGATGTTTATGTTGTTCCAGGAAACCACGATATCAATAATCCCGATGCCCTGCGTTTTTTGGGCGACACAACAGAACCGGCAGAACAGGTCTCGCCTGAAAGGTTCAGGGAAATTTATTCGGACCTGGGTTACGACAAAGCCCTTAAGGAAGATCCCCATTCTTTAAGCTATGTGGCTGAACCAGTCCCCGGACTATGGCTTTTAGCGCTGGACACTTGCCGTTATGAAGAGAATCACGAAAAAAACACACCAGTTATAGGCGGAAATCTGACTCAGGACCAAATCGACTGGATCGAAACCGTGCTTGAAGAGGCATTGCTCAAAAACAAGGCCGTGATGGTGATGATGCACCACGGTGTTTATGAGCATTACAAAGGACAGAAAAAATACTTCACCGATTACGTGATTGATCAATACCAGGGCATCTCCTCTATGCTCGCCAGCTACCAGGCGCGCCTTGTTTTTACCGGCCATTACCATGCCCAGGACATCGTAAAATTCACAACCGAAGATAAAAAGGATTTTCTCTACGATATTGAAACCGGCAGCCTGGTGTCCTATCCCAACCCCATTAGAAGCTTTCGCATTGCCGGGAATCAGGAAATGGAAATTCAGAGTTTTTACGTTGAAGAAGTTCCCGGTGTTGACACCCATGAACTGAGTTTTCAGGACTATTCCTTAAGATTCACTCAGGATGGCATAGAAACCATCGCGATTAAAACCATGATGTCACTGGGTATGTCCATAGAAGAATCCCGAAAGCTTAGCACCTCCATCGCCGAAGCCTTCATGGCCCATTATAAGGGAGATGAAAACTTTGAAGGACAGGAAATGGTGCCCTTAAAAGGCCTGAGTTTTATGGGAGGCATCATTATTGGCACCCGGAAAGACCTGATCCATGAACTATGGGCCGACACGGAACCAGGGGATAACAAAATCACGATCAATCTTCGCGCAGGTGAATGGTTTTAACTATCGTCTGAAAACATTTTTTGTATTTGTTTAGCTAACTCATTTTTCAGCTTTTACCGCGTTAGGGATTGCAGCGAAAACCCCGCAGCAGACCGCTGTTTTTAATCATTTGCCATTTCTTTGGACAATTACAGCAGTGGATACAGGTTCTGCGAGGAGTTGAAGCGAAAAGCCCGACCCCATGAAGCCAGGCAGGGTTTGTTTCCTTTGTACTCAAATGAAAAACCGCTCATAAAAAAGCGGAATGGGGAAACGCCCAAATAAGCCATTGCTAAACAAATACCATTTTTTTAATCATAGTTCAAACCCTCATACACTTGTAAGATATTCAACCGATTGAGTATTGAGTAACTTATACGTATAATAATGCCTAGGGAAATTAATGAATAAAAATCTAGCCCCAAAAAAAATGATAAATAAAAAGGAGACGATAAATCATGAAACCAAACACGGCTTTTTTGATCTGCTTTTTTCTGTTATTCACCAGCCTGGCCAATGCCCAGAACAGACCCTTTCCGCAGAATCTAAACTATCCCAATACCATCAAACCGCAATTATCACAATCCCAACTCAACTCAGATGTTCAGGATTATTATAATTACTGGAAAAACGCCTATTTAAAACCAGCTAATTTGAGCGGGGCTTACTATATTGCCATGTTCTCAAACCAGAGCCAGGGCGATTTTAAAACCTCCAGCGAAGCCACAGGCTACGGCATGCTCATTACAGCCACAATGGCTGGCTATGACACTAACGCCAGGACCTATTTTGACGGGCTTTATCGGCTTTACAATGCCCATCGCAGCCGAAGTGACAACAATTTAATGTCATGGAAAGTGGGATGGAATGAAAGCTCAAGCGATGATGACAGCTGCGCTACTGACGGCGACATGGACATAGCCTACGGCTTAATGCTGGCCCATTACCAGTGGGGCTCAAATGGTTCCATCAACTATATAAACGAAGCCAGGCGCATTATCAATGCCATGATGAACACCTGTGTTGATGGCGGCATCACCATCCTTGGCGACTGGGTAAAAAGTAATGGGGGCTATTCCCGCTGGGGAAGCCGTTCAAGCGACTGGATGGGCGCCCACTTCAAGGTTTATAGCGATGTTAGCGGAAACAACAACTGGCTGAATATTAAAAATCAGGCTTATCAGTTCTACAGTCAATTTACCGACAACTATTCCCAGAATACAGGCTTGATTGCCGACTTTATTGTGAACAATCCCCCAAGGCCAGCATCACCCAACCATCTTGAAAGAGACAAGGACGGCGAATATTCCTGGAACGCCTGCCGCTTTCCCTTGCGCCTGGCAGCTGATTATGCCCATACAGGCGACGAGCGCCCTAAAACCGCGATCAACAAATTACTCAACTGGCTGAAATCCAGCACCAACAACAATCCTTCTCAAATTCGATCGGGCTATTCACTGAGCGGGTCTCCCCATGCCACTTATTTCAGCGGAGCCTTTGCCTCTCCCATGGTTGCCGCGGCCATTGTTGACCCGGCTCATCAGAATTTCTTGACAAGCGGCTGGAATGTCATCAAAAACGCCAGAAGCGATTATTATCCTGATAACCTCACCCTGCTATCCATGCTGTTGATCTCGGGAAATTACTGGCTGCCCGAAGAAAACATCAACACGCCCACACCGACTCTGGAACCAACCCCCGCGCCCCAAGGTGTTTTGGGTGATGTGGACAACAATCGAGTTGTGAATATTGTGGATGCCTTGCTTATTGCCCAGGCTTATGTAGGACAACCCCAGGCTGGTTACAATCCCGCTTACGGCGATGTGGATTGTAACGGCGCTGTCAATATTGTGGATGCCTTGCTTATCGCCCAATATTACGTTGGTCTGGTACAAGGCTTTTGTTAATAACTCATCAATAAGAAATCAGGGGCTGTTCACAAACAGCCCCTTTTTTTTATCCCAAAAGGCATGAGCGGAAACAAAAAAAAGGCCGGCAGAATCATTCCACCGGCCTTGCAATCTTCATATCAGCTTAACACGATTCCTGTTACAGAATGGCAAATTCCTTTAAAACCCCCTGAAGCTTTTGCTTGTTTTCAATGGACAAGGAGCACATGGGCAAACGGTATACTTCCTTAATGCTGCCTGTCATCGCCAGGGCCGCTTTGATCGGAATCGGATTGGTATCAATAAACATGGCCTTGAACAAAGGCAACAAGCGATAGTGGGTTTTCAGGGCATCCTGATATTTCCCGGCAAGTAACTGATTCAAAAAAGCGCTCATCTGATCAGGAATAAGATTGCTGGCCACGGAAATCACACCAGCAGCTCCCAAAGCCATAAAGGGATAAATCAAATTATCATCACCTGATAAAACATCAAACCCTTCGGGTTTCTGGGCAATAATATCCATCACCTGGTTCAAATCACCGGAAGCTTCTTTCACAGCCACAATCTCGGAATGACGAGCCAGTCTCAGGGTCGTGCTGTTTTCAATATTCTTGCCAGTACGGCCGGGAATATTGTACACAATCACAGGCAGCCCGCCCTTGTCAGCTACTTCCATAAAATGCCGGTAAAAACCTTCCTGATTGGGTTTATTGTAATAGGGAGCCACCTGCAACGTAGCATCCGCGCCGCAATCTTTGGCGCGCCTGGTCATGCGGACCGCTTCCTCAGTGGAATTGGAACCTGTACCGGCAATAATAGGCACGCGTTTTTTAGCCTGGTCCACAACAATCTCTATGACCTGAATATTTTCATCATGATCCACTGTGGGGCTTTCGCCGGTTGTTCCCATGGGAACAAGACCATTCACCCCGCCTTGGATCTGAACATCGACCAATTTCCTTAAAGCTCCTTCATCAATGGACCCGTCTTCATTAAAAGGGGTCACCAGAGCTGTATATACACCTTTAAACATCATATCCTCCTGAATGCAGTAATTCTCAATTTTCTTCGTGACATCTACAAATTATGCCTTAATTTAAAAATTCGGGTTGGCCATTTCAATTTTAAAGGTTTCCAAGGCAACTTCAACCCACCCCATCCTTGTCAAGCTATGGTTCAAAATATGAAATAGCTCTCCTGCCCTAGGCAAGGCTTTCATTTATAAAATCATCAACATTATAAAAACCGGTTTTTTTATTCAGCAACCATTCCAGGGCCAAAACCGAACCCATGGCAAAACCCATACGCCCTCTGGCGGTATGGGAAATCTCGATCGTGTCAGCGACCGAGTCGATCAAAACCTTATGAACGCCCGGAACTGCGCCGCCCCGGATAGAGGCAAAATGCAATTCATCGGGCTGAATCTCCCTGTCACATCTGTCGAATAACAGTGTGTTCTTGCGCTGGTTATTTTCAAGAATCCGATTGGCTGTGGTCAGAGCCGTGCCTGAAGGCGAATCCTTTTTCATTTTGTGGTGAATCTCGTAACCCATAATATCATACTCGGGAAAAGGGTTAATCAGTTTGGCCGCTTTTCCTACCAGATGAAAAAACAAATGGGCGCCAATGGAAAAATTACTGCCATACAAATAGGCCGCGCCGGCTTTTTCGATCATCTCCCTGACTTTTGGAAGCTCATCATACCAACCAGTGGTACCCACAACAGCTTTCAACTTTAACTCCGCGTATTTTTCAGCATTGGCTATGGCTGTATCGGGCAGTGAAAACTCGATCACGCCATCAGCTTTTTCAGCCATCTCCGCGGTGAGCTCACTTTCCTGCCCGGCAAAGGGGTCTACTATCGCTGCCACACTATGACCCTTGAGTTTAAGGGCTGCTTCAACCTCACGACCCATACGGCCGTATCCAAGAATAATTACCTTCATAGTCCTATAATAAAGACAGGAGGAAAAAGGTTCAAGAGGTTTATGTAAAGGATTTTCAGATGATTTCAAAACAACATAAATCAGTGCTTAAACTTTGTATTTTAATCCTGGGGGTTACCCTGGCCTTTAACCAAAAACCTTGTTAAGATTCGGTGCACTAACCATTTTACATTTGTCCAATTATTACGCGACTTTGAATTTAGCGGCTGGCTTTTTTGCGAAAAAAATGACCAAATGTAAAATGGTTTTTCTGAAGGGGCCTCGGGCCGGGCTTTACGCAACTCCTCTTCGCTGCGAAGGTTTTTGCGCGGTTATTTTCCGCGCAAAAACGCTTGGCCGCGCTTTTTTTGAAAAAAAAGCTTGCCTTGCTTCAATCCCTAACCCACTGGTCCAGAATGTTCATATTTAGCTAAACCAAAAGGGTCTCCGCAAATCTACCCTGAATAAGCGAAAAGCAAAATTTTTATTTCAGCAACTCTTCTATCAGCCTATGGCCTTGCTTAACAAAATAATCGCTTTTATCCGCTTCATCCTCTGTAAAAACCCCAAAACCATTAGTCGAAATACCTTCACCGGCAATCACAAAGGGCACCGGCCGTTGAACATGGGTGCGGATCGCGCAAGGCGTGGGATGATCAGGAAGCACCAGTAGCCGCAAATTCAGGTCCTTGTTTTCATAAGCCTTCCACAGAGGTAAAAGAACATGCTGATCAATCTGCTCAAGGGCCCATTTTTTTTCCTCGGCATTCCCCGCGTGACCAGCCTCATCAGGGGCTTCCACATGAACACAAACAATATCGTATTGTTTCAAGGCCTCCAGAGCCCTGGCTCCTTTACCCTGATAATTGGTATGCACAAAACCCGTGGCTCCTTCTACAGGCAGATAATCCCAACCCATGAGCTTGCCAAGGCCCTTGACCAGATCCACTGCGGTAATCACCGCGCCGGACAGTCCAAAGCGCTCCTTAAAAGCAGGCAATCGGGGGCGCTTCCCCTCACCCCAAAACCATATGCTGTTGGCCGGGTTCAGACCCTTTTCAAGGCGCTTCTGGTTAATCGGGTGGCTTGCCAGAAAAACCTGGCTTTTGACAATCAGTTCCTGAAGCACATCAGAACCCGGCCCTTTTGGCAAATAATCAGCCCAGTTTTGGTCCAGAATATCATGGGGCGGAGTGGTGTTTCCGCTAAACGGAAGCTTTGAAACAAGCAAATTGCGGTAACTCACACCGCTGTAAAATGTAAAATCCTGATTGTTCAATTCCTGTCCGAGAGCTTTCATTAATTCAGCAGCTTCTTCCTGGGAAATATTCCCGGCAGAATGGTCTTTCATGAAAACATTCTCAAGGGTCACCAGGTTGCAGCGAAAAGCCATTTCATTATCAGAAAGATCAATACCCTGAGCAGCTGCTTCAATAGGCGAGCGGCCGGAATAATATTCAGCCGCGTTATTTCCCAGAAGCGTCATAATGGCCACGTCGGAACCAGGGTCATAACCCTCTGGAACTGTCTGCACCCGCCCCAAAGCCCCGGCTTTTACCATGGCATGAAGCATGGGTAAGCGCGCGGCTTCCAGAGGGCTTTTGTTTCCCAAAGAAGCAATTTTATCGTCAGCCGCTCCGTCTATAATCACGATAGCATATTTCATGGAAGCAGGCATTATTCCAACTCCTCTTCGTGCTCATCAATAATGGAAATACAAATGGATTTATCAATGATCGCATCCATGGCATCGATCTCAGCCAATGCCGCCATCATGCTGCCCTCTTTGGTCCAATGAGTGGTGATAATAATCGGCACATTTTCACCGCACTGGGTTTCTTCCATTTCCTGCTGAAGAACAGAGGCCAAACTGATATTTTGACTGGCGAATTTTTCAGCAATTTTTGATAAAACACCAGGAGAATCCTGGGCAGAAATACGGATATAATAGCGGGACTCGATTTCATCGGGCGGAAGCTGCACAGCCGGCGATGTCATATCAGGCCAAAGGCAAAGCTTATCATACTGAATCCGGGTTATGCCCATGGCGCTCTGGTACAAATCGGCAATAATCGCCGATGCTGTGGGGTCACCACCTGCTCCTCGTCCATAATGCATGGTATGACCCGTGGAATGGCCATATACACTAACCGCGTTAAAAGGCCCTGAAACCCAGGCCAAAGGATGTTCAATAGAAATAAAAGCAGGCCGAACATAGAGGGAAATCCCCTTTTCATGCCGCTGGGCAATAGCCAGAAGCTTCACGACATAGCCAAGTTCAGTGCCGTATTCTATATCACGTATATCCAGCTTATCTATTCCGCTGACAGCTATTTTTTCCAGATCGATGGATTTGCCGAATGCCAAGGCTGCCATTATGGCCAGCTTATGGGCTGAATCACCACCCTGCACATCAAGAGCAGGATCAGCCTCGGCAAAACCCGCTTCCTGGGCTCCTCTTAAAGCTTCTTCATAGGAAATCCCTACCTGAGTCATGGAAGACAAAATATAATTACTGGTTCCATTCACAATACCATAAAAAGCATCAATCCGGTTAGCCAGCAAACCGTTTAACAGGGCGCGAATAATGGGGATTCCGCCGCCACAGGAGGCTTCAAAAGCTATGGTACTCCTGTTTTCACGGGCAATGCGGTACAATTCAGGCCCGTAATGGGCCAGAAGGGCTTTGTTTGCTGTAACCACCTGTTTTCCAGCTTTAAGCGCGGCAATAATAATCTCCTTGGCGATGGAAAGACCGCCAACCAGTTCTACCACAATGCTGATTTCCTCATTTTTAAGCATTTCCCTGTAATCGGTCATGAACAATGAGGAATCAATCCCCAGCTTTTCGGCCCTGGAAAAATCCAGATCGCAAATAGCTGCCAGCTCAAGTTCCACAGAGCTTCGCTCTCCGATATAGTCCTTTTGCTGGGTCAGCATTTTGGCAACCGAGCCTCCAACAACCCCGCATCCAACAATAGCTACTTTTATTTTATCTTTCGCGCCAGACATAATATTCTCCTGATGTTTTTCTACTTCTAATTTATGCTAGCTAAAGCTTCCTGTCAATATTGGCAGCCCGGCGGTGTTTATTTAATTCGTTATTTCACCATGAAAAAGAGAATACATGGCCTCGGGTAAGGGCTTTTTTTTGCTAACCTATAAGCCATGAGGACAAGAAGCTGAGAAACATTGGGCAGAAAAAAAATTCACCGGAAACATCAGGCTAGCGGCCACGGCTAAGCTTGCGTTAGGGATTGGAGCAGGGCCCTGTTTTTTTTCAAAAAAACAGGGCCAACAAAAACTTCGCGATGATTCAGCGAAGTTTTTGGTCAAAGCGCAAGCGGAGCTGCGTAAAGCCCGACCCCGGCCGTTAGGGACAGAGCTGTTTGCCTTGTCAATAAAGGGCCATTTTCAGCCAAAAACTCCGGGGGAACGCCCATAATCCAAAATAAATTACCCTATTCCACAGTCCTTTCTTGACTTTTTCTATACCGATCGGTATATTATCATTATGGAAAACAAAGAGCGAATTCTGGAAACAGCACTAAAGCTCTTCAGCCTGCAAAGTTACGAAGCTGTGGGAATTCAGCAAGTGGCCGTGAAAGCCGAGGTGAGCAAGCCTACCATTTATCATTATTTTGAAAGCAAGCGGGGGTTACTGGACAAGCTCATGGCCTATTATGGAACCCCCTATTTCAAGGCACTGGAAGAGGCAGCGCGCTACAAGGGTGATGTAAAGGGTACTTTGACCCAGGTGGCCAGAATCCAGCTGGAACTGGCGCAAAAAAATGAGGCCTATTACCGGCTTTATAAATCCATGAGCGCCATGGCAGCCCAGTCGGAATCACACCAGGCAGCCCGGCCCTATGTGGAAAGGGAATACCGTATTCTGGAACATCTGTTTCAGGCCATCGCAGCTGATCACGGCAATATACGCGGGCGCTATCGCGTGTACGCCGCCACTTTTATGGGCACTTTGGCCGTGCTGGTAGATCTTTACGCCAATAAAATCGATTACAAGGATGAAGACGTTCATTTCAGAGTGATTCATTCTTTTATGCATGGAATTTTTTCATGATTTTTATTTTGAATATTACTATACCTACCGGTAGGTATAAACAAGGAGTTTTATGATGAACAACAATTCGAATCAACAAAGCCATTTCTACCACATCTATCCCCTGGGTTTTTGTGGAGCCCCCGGACGAAATGATTTTTTCAGCCCGCCTGTAAACCGCTTCAGGGAAATCACAGCCTGGATTCCCCAAATGCAAAAACTGGGTATTAACGCCCTCTATCTGGGGCCTGTTTTTGAATCCAGCAGCCATGGTTATGACACAGCCGATTATTACTGGCCCGACCGCCGGCTTGGTTCAAAAGAGGATTTCACGACCCTATGCCAGGCTCTTAAGCAGGCTGGTATTCAAACCGTGGTGGACGGGGTTTTTCACCATGTTGGCCGGGATTTCTGGGCTTTCCGGGATGTAAAAGAAAACAAGCAAAACTCAGCCTACATTGACTGGTTTCAGAATGTTGATTTTTCCGGTAATTCGCCTCATAACGACGGCTTTTCCTACGGTAACTGGGAGGGGCACTGGGAACTGGCCAAACTGAATCTTCAGAATCCTGATGTAATAAACCATTTGCTGGGTGCTGTGGAATCATGGATTCGCGATTTTGACATTGAGGGCATACGGCTGGATGTAGCCTATCTGCTGAACAGGGCTTTTTTACAGAAACTCAGCCGCTTCACCAAAGCAATAAAGCCAGATTTCTTTTTACTGGGCGAAGTGATTCACGGCGATTATAATGAGTTTTTCCACTGCGGACTGGACGCGGTAACTAATTACGAAGCTTACAAAGGCCTTTACTCAGCCCACAACGACAGGAATCTCTTTGAAGCAGCCCATAGTCTGGAGAGGCAATTCGGTCACCGGGGGCTTTATCAAAACAAGAGGCTCTATAATTTTGTGGACAACCACGATGTGAACCGGATCGCCTCCATGCTGAGCGACCCGGCAGATCTTCACACCACCCACATCCTGCTTTACACCATGCCGGGCATCCCAGCCATTTACTATGGCAGCGAATGGGCCTTAACAGGCCGAAGGGATGCCCACTCGGACCACCAACTCCGGCCATCGGCTCAGGAAATCAAGAGGGAGCCTAAAAATCATGAGCTGGAAAACACGATTATCCGGCTGGCTGATCTTAAAAAGCAATGGTCAGCCTTGCAATGGGGAGGCTATGAAAACCTGGTCGTCAAATCCACTCAGTTTGCTTTTAAGCGTTTTACAGCTGACCAGGAAATCATCATCGCCATCAACATCGAGTCAGACGCAAAAACTCTGGCCATCGCAACAAAAAGCCAGACCAATGGTACCTATAGAGACATTCTGAATCCAGGCCATGAGTTTAGGTCGATTCAAGGCACATTAAGACTTCCAGTGGATGGACACTGGGGCCGAATAATGGTTAAAATTTGATTGTTGAGATTTTCAACACTGATGCGCAAAGCCCGAAAAAAAACCCCGGCCAATTCTTTGCCGGGGTTTTTATTAACGCGATAATTCTAATTGATTAGGCGATGGTTTTCGCCCAATTGGCTTTGGCCTTGGCCAGGTTTCCCGCTGTATCTTCGTGAAACAATTCCTGAATTTCCTTGCTGTAATTAAACATGACCTTGCCATCGACCATTTCCCAGGTTTCAACTTCTACCGGAAAAAAGACTCCCAGAGATATGCCAAAGGCGCAATAACCCCCAAAAGCCGGTAAATACTTTTGCGGATTCTTTAAAAATTCAGCCTTGTTCTGTTCTGTGGCAAACAAAAACTTGTAGCCATTATAATCAGCGGCAATATAGGGGTCTGCTTTCACAGCTTTGCCCTGGGTATGAAAGGCCACGGCATCATAGCCTTGCAAGGCAAATTTACCTAAAGAATCTGTATTCAATAATGTTTTCATATTTTCCTCCTCGGATTATGCTGAACACAGCGAATACCACGCTATGTTTAAAACCATCATTTATTTAACCGCCCTAGCCGATTGACCAATTCAAACCTTAAAACCACTGGTCAAACCTTAAAACCACTGGTCAAACTGACAATCCGGTTAACATTCTGGGCGTTTCTGGCGCCCGACTTGGAAACCTTTTCAATTGATTCAGACAAATCACTAATATTGGCGGCAATACTTTCTATACCAATCTTGATTTCAGTGGATGCTTCAGCCAGCTTTGTATTGGTTTTTACAATATCCTGCACTTTTCCTGTCATCACTTCCGAAGCTTCTTTTATCTGCCCCGTATTCCTTCCAAGGCTTTCAAGAGATTCAAGAATATGCTTGCTTTCCCGGGATATTTCACGCACCGAATACTCAACCTCGGTCATCCCCAAATTAACATCGCCAATTTTGTCGACTATTTTTGCAAAAAGTTCACCGCTTTGTATCGAGGATTTTTCCGTAACCATGATCAGGGACATAATTTCTTTCATGGATTTTGAAATTTCCTTGGCCCGGATGGTACTGGCCTCTGCCAGTTTCCTCACTTCATCGGCCACCACCGAAAATCCCTTTCCGCTTTCACCAGCATGAGCCGCTTCGATGGCCGCGTTCATGGCCAGCAAATTGGTCCTCGCGCCAATAGACGAAATGGTATGAAGAGCCTCATTGATGATATCTGTGGCACCGGATATTTTTTTTATATTACCCAGTGTCTTATTCATCACCTTGTTTCCATCCTCAGCCAGGCTAGTCAAGGCATTGGCTGATTCCAGTTTCTCGTGAAGAGTCTGGGACACATTCCCAATAGAGCTCATCATCTCTTCGATCGAAGCTGCGGATTGGGTGTTTTTACTCACCTGATCGGATATTTGATTGGCCAGTTCTTCCAGAAAATTGCGGAAGGCCAAAAGAGTCTCCTGAGCTGATTTGGTGGCATCATCAAGCTCCTCGGTACGGCTTTTAATGGCATCTGTATCTGCTGAGACCTTTTTCAAGGAGCCATCAGAAGATTCCGCTACTTTTGCCAGACGCTCGCTGACACCCAGATTTTCACCCGTCAAACGTTTGATCGACGTGATCATACAATTGAGGGAACTGGAAAAACGATTAAAATGGCCGGCCAGTTCGCCGATTTCATTTTTTCCGGAATATTCGATCGATTTTGTCAGATCACCGGAACCATCGGCAATTAATTTTAAAACCAGAGCCACAGAATTCAAAGGCTTGATAATCGAGCGGTAAAGTAAAAAAGTTCCCAATACAACACTGGCTATTCCCAGAGGAATGGTAAAAAACAAGCAGGCTAATAGAGAATGAGTCCTTGAACATCCGTATCCCACCATTAACATCAATTCCGAGCACAAAGAAATACATAAAACAATGTAAAACATGATGGATTTTCTGAATTTTACCCAGGCTGCCAACAGAACACTTGCCACAGCTGCCAAGGTAATGGCAAAAAAGATAATTATCTCCGTCAAAAATTATCCCCTTATTTTTCAAAAGCTATATCAATTAACTAATAAAAATGATAATCATTATAGCTCCTAAATTCAAATAATTTTATGATCTTTTATCAAAATCAAGGGTCCTTTAATCCGGTTCTTATCCATTTACCCCAGCTTCCCCACCCGAATTCGAGTTCAGGAAGCAAGACTTTAGAGGGCAATAGCCCAACCCCAGGAGGGGGACCTACTATTTCTCAGCCATCTTGAACACCCATACATAGAGGAACAAAAAAATTATGTAAGCGAAAATTCATGTTAGTGAACTGACACACATAACAAAAGGTGTTATAATCTTAATTAATGAAAAGAATGAATACATTATGGGTTTTATTGCTATTCTTTCTAGGTATCGGGCTCTGGCCCCAAAGCAGCAACCCCGCTGGTGAGGATTTTCAAATCATTTACGCTCCTGGTGAAAAATACAGAATCACCGAGATTTCCAATTTCAGGCAGTCTGTCAACAACAAATACACTGGTTTTATTTCGCGTCAAATTCGCGGCATTATGGAGGTAACTGGCCGGAAAAACGGCCAGAGTGAATTATCAGGCACCTATTATGTGATGCAAGAAAGCAAACATGACAGCCGCTTTATCGCCAATTCCATTAGCAAAACCGAGCCTTCACGATTTGTCATTGCCAGTAACGGCCAATTCATTGTGCCCGAAGGCGTGCAATACCCTCTGACACGAAGCTTTCCAGTTTTTCCCAAGGATAAACTCAACCCTGGTGACAAATGGCAAGCCTTTGGCGAACGTTATGTGGACCCCCTGAACAAAGGTATTTTTACCCGGGTCCAGTTTTACTGTGATTATCAGTTTATGGGTGAAAAAGAATACGAAGGAGTGGAGGCTTATTTGATTAACGCCCAATATGCCTTGCGTTATAAAGGGGACGATCCCAAGGGCGACCCCAAACTCAAAGCCATTACCAACGGCGGCCATAAAGTGGAAATCTATGTTAGTAAAAACACGGGCCGGCCCCTCTTCATGCGCGACTTGATTATTGAAAACCTCGGCGGCGAAGTCTATCTTTTTACTGACAATTCGCAAATGGTGCTAAAAGGTTTTACCCAAACCTGGTTCGATCTGGTGGAAATCATGAACCGCGACAAAATTCTCGAGGAAATCGACACTGATATTGTTAAAAATATTCCTGATGTGACCGTTGAAAATAGTGACCAAGGAGTAAAGCTGACCCTTAATAATCTGCGTTTTGTGGCCGACCAGGACATTCTTCTGGCTGGAGAGAATTCCAAGCTGGATCAAATCGCGGCAGCACTCAAAAAAATTCCTGACCGCAGCTTCATGGTAGTAGGTCACACTGCTTACGTTGGTACGGAAGAATCAATGTACGACCTGAGTGTAAAGCGGGCAAAAAAAATCGTTGACATGCTGGTGGAACGGGGAATCGATGCCAAAAACTTTCTTTATCAGGGAAAAGGCGGAAGCGACCCGGTTGCGCTCAACGACACTGAGGAAAACAAGGCTAAAAACCGACGGGTTGAAATCATCATCATGGAAGACTGATTTCTTCTGACTAAAGCGAATTATGCCAATCCAGCGAATCCTTCTTTTTTATTCGCCAGGGCTTAGAAATTTACATTTTATTAGCTGCCGCACTTGACGTGATCGGGAAAAGTATTATATTATGCCCGAAGATTTAACTGCCGGAGTGGCGGAATTGGTAGACGCAGTGGACTTAAAATCCACCGGTATCTGATACTGTATCGGTTCAAGTCCGATCTCCGGTAGTTTTTTCTTTCTTTTCTCTGTTACAATCCCTCATCATTATTATCAACCACACTTTAAGCTGCCGAGACATAATCAATGGCATTTCAATACCTGCAACATGAAAGACGGCAACGGTTGTTAAAAAAACACTTCCCGCAATCTTATCCTGGGCGTTTTTGCGATAAAAAACTCATTTTTATCGCCACACCAAGGGGGACAGACCTGCCAGATAATGTTCAAAAGAGGCACCAAGACTATTTGATTTCCACAAAAAGCAAAAAAAACACCGGCTCTTGGAGAAAACCGGTGTTTTAGTAAAGAAGAATGGTTGCTATTAACCTATTGCTTCGGTGCCAGATTCACCGCTTCGTATTCTGATACAATCCTCCAAGGGAAGGACAAATATTTTGCCGTCACCGATTTCACCGGTCCGGGCCCCATTTACAATAGCCTTTATGGTAGGGTTAACAAAATTGTCATTGACCGCTATTTCAAGGCGTACTTTCTTAAGCAGATTAACTTCGATGTCAACTCCTCGATAGGATTCAACATACCCTCTCTGCTGACCACAGCCAAGGGCGTTGGTCACGGACATTTTAAAAACTTCGGCTTTGTATAATTCCTGCTTCACTTCGTTCAACATGTGTGGCTGAATATAAGCTACTATCAATTTCATTTCGAACCTCCTTATTATTGATTAGAGAAGATCTGGAAGCCAGCATATGCTTCTGCTCCGTGCTCTTCAATATCCAAACCTTTTAGCTCTTCTTTTTCGCTAACCCGAAGTCCGATGGTGTTTTTGATAATCAGGAACAATAAAGTTGCTGCTATAAAAACAAATACCATGGCAGTGATCACACCGATGAATTGTACCAGCAATTGACTCCCGTTGCCGCCAAAAAACAATCCAGTAATTCCATTTTTGGTACCATCAGCAAAAAGGCCGACAGCTAATGTTCCAAAGGCTCCGCACACACCATGAACACTCACAGCACCAACAGGATCATCAATATGCAGGACCTTATCCAGAAATTCAACCGAAAGAACAACCAATATACCGGCAATTAAGCCAACAATGATGGCCATGGCTGGATTGATGACCCAGCAGCCTGCTGTAATCGCCACAAGACCAGCTAACGCACCATTGAGCGACATTGATGGGTCCGGTTTTCCGCCTATGATCCATATGGTGACCATAGCGGCTATAGCTCCGGCAGAAGCAGAAAGTGTTGTGGTTATCGCGACATGGGCGATATCCGGGTCTGTACCTGACAAGGTCGATCCCGCGTTGAATCCAAACCAGCCGAACCAGAGAATAAACACGCCAAGAGCTGCTAAAGGAAGATTATGACCCTGGATAGCATTAACCTTGACTTTACCGCTGGCATCTTTAACATATTTGCCTTTACGAGGCCCGAGAATAATAGCCCCAGCCAAGGCCGCCCAGCCGCCGACAGAGTGAACAATGCTGGAACCGGCAAAATCATGAAAACCAGTGCCAAACATGTCCCCCAAATTATAAAGACCGAATACAGGCTGACCGCCCCATGTCCATGAACCGAAGAGAGGGTAAATCAAACCTGAAATGAACACTGAATAAGCTAAATAACCAGCGAATTTGGTTCTTTCCGCCATGGCACCAGATACAATGGTTGCTGCTGTTGCCGCAAAAACAACCTGGAACATCCAGTCGCGGAATATCGATGGAATATCATAAGCTGCGCCATAGGACAAGAAAAAGCCCATGTTTCCATCGTCGCCAACATAGGACGCGCCATACATAATGGCCCAGCCAATGGCCCAGAAAATAATGGCCCCAACAGCAAAATCCATCAGATTTTTCATAATAATGTTGCCAGCGTTTTTGGCCCGTGTTAAACCGGTTTCCACCATGGCAAATCCTGCCTGCATCAAAAAGACCAATGCCGCGGCTAAAACCAGCCAGATCATGTCAAAGGCATTCTGAAAACTTGACAAAGTCTGCTCCACCGTTTCCTGGGCAAACAACGGCCCCCCAACGAGGATCAACAGGACGAGAGCCAGGAAAATTAATCTACTCTTTTTCATGATTTACCTCCAAAAATTAAAATGTTCTTCATAGGAACCTCCTAAAAATTTTCCTTAACGATGATTCTATATAAGCAAAGAACGTGCCAAGTTTTTTTCACTCACAATTATCTCTTTACACTGAAAGAAATTAAAATTTTTTTCACAACCCACAATGTTGTGTAATATTTTCACAAAAACTACAAATTAGTATGCAGATATTACTATCACTACATTTTTGTATGATAGGAATTTTTAAATTCACTTTTGTTGTTTTTTTTACAACCCTTTAAGGCAGTATTCCAACCGGATTGGCTTGGCCGCAAAAAATCAGAGGTTTTGTATTATTCATCTGCTCTGTTCAATGCAGGCTCCTGTGTCTATAGCTTAGGGATTGTAGCCATGAGGAGCTTTTTTTCAAAAAAGCGACGAAACCCCATATTCCGCGTTTTCAGCGGAATATGGGGTCGAAGCCGAAAGGCGGAGTGGCGAAAAGCCCGGCCCAAGCCCTTATTGAGCGCATCATTTTACATTTGTATAGATATAGGGCACTCGGGGGTAAATTAATAAGCCCGATGTTCCTTAAAAAAGGTTCAATGTAAAATGATGCGCCCGGGTTTTTCCAAAAATGCACAATTTTTTTTCAATCATCATGAAGTGCCACAACAGGGCTGGGGCAAGCCCCATCAAAAGAGCAGATAAAACACCCATCCAGATAGCTGTAAACAAAAATTGATGAAATTCTCACAATTCTCAAACTTTCTTTGTAATAAATCTTGACACCCAACATATGGTGTATTAAACTCCATTTTATACAAAAAGCACACCATATATAGGGTGGTTAAAATATCATGAGATGCCCCTACTGCGGCGAAACAGAAGACAAAGTAATAGAATCCCGAATGCTCCTTGACGCGGAAAGCATACGACGAAGACGAGAATGCATAAAATGCGGTTACCGGTTCACAACCCACGAAAATATTGAAGAAAAGATGCTCATGGTTATAAAAAGAGACGGCAGCAGGGAGCCCTTTGATATTTCCAAAATTGAAAGAGGTATCCGACGCGCCATGGAAAAACGACCTATTCCTCAAATGGTTGTTGAAGAGATTTTAGTCAGCCTGGAAAACCAGGCCATGATGGTTGGCAGGAATTCTCACGAAATTGCTGCCGCTCAACTGGGAGAAATGGTTTTAGAGCATCTTTATTCCATCGACAAAGTAGCTTATATACGCTTTGCTTCGGTATATCGAAGTTATGAAAACATGGAACAATTTGTCAAAGAAATCGAAAGCCTGACTCAGAATAAAAAAACCAAGGGAGCAAAATCCAAATGAATGAAAATCAGCGAGAATGGAAAAAATTCCTAGACTTCAGAAACAGTGACGATAAAATCGTTTCAGGGGTCGTAAAAAACATTATCAAACGCGACGGCCGTTTGGAGCGCTACAATCGCCAGAAAATTTCCGATGCCATTCACAAAGCCATTATCGCTGTTCGGGGCCATGAAGACCCGCAAAAAGCGGAACAAATCACTCTGCTGGTTGAAACACAGCTTCAAAAATTCATGGAAGAGCGCCATCCTAATTCAGCCCCTGCAATAGAAGAAATTCAGGATATTGTTGAGGATATTTTAATCGAAGAAAAGGAAAAGGACATCGCCAAAGCCTATATTTTATACCGGGCTAAACACGATATTATTCGCGATGCCCAAAAGCTGATGCTCGATATTAACACCACTATGGACGGCTATTTAAGCCAGTCCGACTGGCGGGTAAAGGAAAACGCCAATGTCAATTTTTCGCTTGGCGGGCTGATTCTGCATAATTCAGGAACCATCACAGCCAATTACTGGTTAAAAAATATCTATCCCGAAGAAATCGCGGCTGCCCATCGAAACGCTGATTTTCACATTCATGATCTTTCCATGTTCTCCGGCTATTGTGCCGGCTGGTCGCTGCGGCAGCTCATAGAGCAAGGCCTGGGGGGAGTGCCGGATAAAATCACTTCAACACCAGCCAAACATCTTTCCACATTAGTTTCACAAATCGTTAATTTCCTGGGCATCATGCAAAATGAATGGGCTGGCGCCCAGGCATTGTCCAGTTTTGACACTTATCTGGCTCCCTTTGTAAAGGCTGACAAGCTTTCCTACACGGAAGTAGCTCAATGCATTCAAAGCTTTATTTTTGGAGTCAACACACCCTCGCGCTGGGGCAGCCAGGCGCCATTTACCAATATCACCATGGACTGGGTTGTTCCTGAAGACTTAAAATACATGCCCGCATTACTTGGCGGCGAAGAACAGGATTTTACCTACGGTGACTGCCAAAATGAAATGGACATCATCAACAGGGCCTTTATTGATCTGCTCATCGCCGGTGATGCCAATGGCAGAGGTTTTCAGTATCCTATTCCGACTTACAATATCACCTCCGATTTTGACTGGGACAGCGAGAACGCTCAGCTGCTTTTTGAAATGACAGCCAAATATGGCACACCCTATTTCCAGAATTTCATTAACAGTGATTTGAATCCAGGGGACGTTCGCTCGATGTGCTGCCGTTTACAACTGGATAAACGAGAGCTCCGAAAACGGGGCGGCGGGCTCTTCGGGGCCGATGAATTCACAGGCTCCATTGGCGTTGTGACCATCAATTTACCGAGAATCGGCTACCTGGCCAGAAACAGGGCGGATTTTTTCAAGCGCCTTGATCATTTAATGGATCTGGCCGCTGAATCGCTTGTTATCAAACGAAAGGTCATTAACCGGTTGATGGAAAACGGATTATTTCCCTATTCACGCCGTTATTTAAAGCACTTGAACAATCATTTTTCCACCATCGGGGTTTCCGGCATGAACGAATGCCTGCTCAATTTCATGAACAAGGATGTCGGTACGGAAGAAGGAAAAAGCTTTGCCGTTGATATTCTCGATTACATGCGAAACAGGCTCTCTGACTACCAGCAGGAAACCGGCGACCTCTTTAATCTGGAAGCCACACCTGCTGAAAGCACCAGCTACCGTTTGGCCATGCACGACAAGAAAAAATACCCTAATATTGTCACTGCCGGCATGGATGAGCCCTATTACACCAATTCAACTCAGTTGCCGGTAAATTATACCGATGACATATTTGAAGCCCTGGATCTCCAGGAAGAACTACAAACCCGTTATACAGGAGGCACGGTATTTCACGCCTTTTTGGGCGAGGCTGTAAGCGACTGGAAAGCCTGCCGAAACCTTGTCAAAACAGTGGCCACCAACTACCGTCTTCCCTATTTCACCATTTCACCCACATTCTCAATTTGTCCTGTACACGGCTATTTGCCGGGTGAACAATTTAATTGTCCGATTTGCAAAGAAGAAGAAAAAATGAAGATCCAGAAGCAAATTCGGGATCTTGAACAGGAAAAAGAAAATATCTTGAACATCAATTAGCCGGTTAAAGAAAAGGGTCTTTAAGAAAAAATCCTGGGCAAAGGCCTTGTCACGCCTTTTTCCGGCTAAAAACAAAATGTATAAGCGAAATTTATAAAGTTATTTAAAAAGGGAGGGAACAATTGGAAAGAATAAAAGTGATTGAAGAAGAAATTGCCGATTTAAAAGAAAAACTCAACCAAGTTGAAGGCACAGAAACCGAAGTATATACCCGCATTGTGGGTTATTACCGCTCGGTCCGCAACTGGAACAAAGGCAAACGATCCGAATATTCTAACCGCTTAACCTACCATCTTCCTGTTCATTGCCCCGAGGCATTTCAGGAAAAAGAAGTAGCAAGCGCCCTGGGTTAAGCATAAAAAGATAACGGGATGCTTAAATTCGGGCTTCAAAAAACAACCTTAATCGATTTTCCAGAAGAGGTAGCTTGTACCCTTTTTACAGCAGGATGCAATTTACGCTGTCCTTTTTGTCACAATCCGGAATTGGTAATCGATATCAACCCCTCTTCCCTGCTTTTCAGGGAAGAGGTTTTTAATTTTCTAAAAAAACGAAAAGGCCTGCTTGGCGGTGTGTGCCTTTCCGGCGGAGAACCCTTGATGCATCCTGAATTACCGGAAATGATAACAGAAATCAGGCAAATGGGTTTTAAAATTAAAATTGACACCAACGGGACCTATCCTGAGCGCCTGAAAGTCATTCACGCGGACTACATTGCCATGGATATAAAAACAACTCCCGAGCGATATTCACTGCTTCATCCAGACAAAACTGATCTTTCTGATAAAATAAAAGAATCGGTTAAATTTCTCCTTAATTCCGGCATAGCCCATGAGTTTAGAACAACCCTTGTTCCAGGCATTTTCCGCCATGAAGACATTATACCCGTTGCCGGACTCATTCAGGGAGCGGACAAATACATCCTGACGAGCTACGACCCTCACAACGCTCTGGACCCAGAGTATCGCAAAATTAAAGCATATCCTAAAAAAGAAATAGAAAAATTCGCCGAAAGCTTCAGAAATCTTGGACTTGAATGTCTTCTACGGATGTAAAGCCTTGAACCTTCCTTAAGCTGATCTCACCAGTTTCAAGATCACAGGTAATCACCTTTCCAAAACGCCCGCCAACATCTAGCTCGCGAAAAGGAATATTATAACCATTCAAAATTCTTCTTACCTCCTGAAGATTTCTTTTGCCTATTTGAAGAACCTCAAGATTATAGCTGGAATCGGTCATGGTTGCTCCTCCGGCAACAAAACCTTGAAGCCCTGAAAGATCAGCTCCAAAATTCCCCATGGCATTTATCATTTGCGGAATCAAAACATCGGCAAAATTTGACCTTTCTGACATTGCTGATGAAAAATCTGTTTTAAATTCCTTTGAATTCGGCAAATAAACATGGGCCAAGCCGCCAACCCTGCTATTAAAATGATAAAGCAAGACACCAACACAAGAACCCAAAACTGTTTTTAAAACAGCAGGCGAATGGTGAACAGCATAGGCACCGATTCCCACATGATAAATCTGTTTCATCTATCTCCTTCAGCCAGGTCCGCGATATTCATGGCTAATATTAAAATACACAATAAAAAAATTATTGAATAGATGTCAGAAAGCTGATTCGACTTATTTTTTGAAATCCGATTTATTGTCCATTTTGGGAGCTTGCCCCAGCCCTAAAAGGGCTCGGGCCGGGCTTTGCGCCACTTCGCTATCGCTCCGAAGGTTTTCGCGCTGAAATAATCAGCGCGAAAACGCTTGGCTGCGCTTGTTTTGAAAAACAAGCTTGCCTGGCTCCAATCCCTAAGCCATTCACTTCGGAACAGGGTCAATAAATCAAAAAACCGATTACAATAACAGTATTTGTTTAGCTTAAACAGGAATCACTATTTTCAGCGTTAAGGATTGTAATAATAGCAGAGCTAATTGCAAAAGTCCCGACTTTA
>JAFGWI010000235.1 GCA_016937215.1 Spirochaetales bacterium
CCTTTACTTTCGATAACTCCAAGCAAAGAACGTTATACCATCTACCGTAAATACTTTACAGCTTTATCATACTATTCCCTAACGCGTAATGAAAACGAAAAGCACCTCTGTGTAAGCAGTGCACCTGTTTAAATCGCTATTAAGAATAGGATTACAGGTGAGCTATAAAGTATTTTTATGAAAATATTCGATTTTCCGCATAACTCGACCTGAAATATAGGCTTTTCGAGTTTCTTATTTAATAATCTTCACGTTTTATTAAAAGGGTGTTTATTTTTTATTCGATATATACAATTCATACAATTTTGTAACAATAGCATGGGTGAAAATTCCAAATTCGAAGTAATAACTCGTAATAATGACGAAAATGTGTGAAATTTGCTTGACAAATATATAAAAATGCAAGAATATGAGCGCGAAATTTATAAAATTGCTGTAAATACAAAAAATAGGAGTGAAATATGGAGGAAAAATTAGCGGCCCTAACGAACAGCGCTGATGCCCTTTTTCTGATGCTTGGTGCTGTGATGATTTTTGCAATGCACGCGGGTTTTGCCTTTTTGGAGGTCGGCTCTGTTCGAAAAAAAAATCAGGTCAATGCATTGGTTAAAATTCTGTCCGATTGGGGCGTTTCCACGATCATGTATTTTGTCATTGGATTTCCTATCGCCTATGGCATAAATTTCTGGATGAATGCCGGTGATTTGGCCAATTTGATCAATGGTCAGGTTATCCAGGGGGCTCGCGGTTTTGATCTGTTACACTGTTTTTTTCTGACAACCTTTGCAGCCTGTATTCCAGCCATTATTTCAGGTGGTATAGCTGAAAGAGCGAAATTCTGGCCTCAGGTCATAGCTGGTGGTATTTTTGCCGGTTTTGCGTATCCACTTTTTGAATCGGTCATCTGGGGGCAAAACAGTTTTTTTCAAGAATGGATCAGTTCTGTTGGCGGTCAGCCTTTTCATGATTTTGCCGGTTCGGTTGTGGTCCACTCCATTGGCGGCTGGATAGCTCTTCCTGCTGTCATTGTTCTTGGTCAACGAATCGGACGATGGGTTAATGGAAAAAGTAAGGATATTCCTATTTCAAATATTCCTTTCCTGGCTTTGGGTTCATGGATACTGGCAATTGGCTGGTTCGGTTTTAATGTAATGAGCGCCCAGGATTTTGAAGGGGTCAGTGGTCTTGTGGCAGTAAACTCCTTGATGGCTATGGTTGGCGGAATCATCTTTGGCCTGATTTTTTCGAAGAACGACCCCGGTTTTGTTCATAATGGAGCCTTAGCTGGCTTAATTGCTATTTGCGCTGGTTCCGATATTGTTCATCCTTTCTTCGCCTTTGTTATTGGCGGCATTGGCGCGCTGATTTTCATATTTGGGTTCAAATTTGAAACCGAAAAACTCAAAATCGATGATGTTCTGGGTGTGTGGCCCCTTCATGGTGTTACGGGAACCTGGGGAGGTCTTGCGGCCGGTATTTTTGGTCAAAAAATGCTCGGCGGTGTCGGAGGGGTAAGCTTTGTGTCTCAGTTGATTGGCTCTTTATCTGCTGTGGCCTGGGCCCTCTTGGTAGGAACCATAGTTTATGTTATTATACAAAAAACAGTTGGTTTCAGATTAAGCGATGAACAAGAGATCAAAGGGGCGGATTTATCAATTCATAAAATCGGCGCGTATCCTGAAGATGATCTTGGCAGCTATTAATAAAGGAGAAGAGAATGAAATATATTATTGCGATTGTTCAGCCCACTCGTGTTGAAGCTGTAAAAGAAGCATTGAGTGAAATTGAAGTTTTTCGACTTACAATTTCTGATGTAAAAGGTGCCGGTCGGCAAAAAGGGCATACAGAAGTTTTCAGAGGTCATGAATACCAGGTTAATTTATTGAACAAAGCCAAATTCGAAATTGCCGTTAATGATGAATTTGTGGAAGATACAATTAATGCTATTTCCAAAGCCTCTAAAACCGGTTCAGAAGGAAAAATCGGTGATGGTAAAATTTTTGTTTTACCATTGGAAGAAGTCGTAAGAATCCGTACTAATGAGCGGGGCAATGAAGCTATCTGATATCACCTCACATAAGGAATACAAAGTATTTCGTGAGCAAAAAAAAAATTATTTTTCTGCACTAATCGAGAACGATCGACCGGCCTTGTAAAGGTCGGTCGGTTTTCGACTCTCACCGATAATATTCTAAAACGCATTTATAATTCAATTATCAATCATGCTGGATATAATCCCGATGTCTGTTTGGTGGCTCTTGGCGGTTACGGTCGGAAGGAGCTTTGTCCTCATTCCGATATTGATATACTTGTCATTTATAGTGAGAAATCCTATTCTCTGATCGAAAAAATGGTCCGTTTTTTCTGGGATTGCGGTTTGAACCCAGGTTGTGTTGTGCGGACTCTTGCTCAGTGTCGTCAGATTCTCGGCGAGGACATTGCCACTGATACAGCTTATCTTCATGCTCGTTTTTTGTGCGGCAACCCTCAGATGTTTGATGAGCTTTCGAGGAAAATTCTCAAACCATATTTCAAAAAACGGAAAAATCATTTTATTCAGCTTTTTCGGCAAGAATTGCTAAATAAAATCCAGAAACCGGTTGATTCGATTTATCATGTGGAACCGGATTTGAAAAACGGAATTTGTGCTTTGAGGGATTGTCACCGATTACTATGGGCGGAAATGCTCAGAACTGGTGCAAGTAGTTTCTATGAACTTGAGTTGCAAAGTAATTTTAAAAAAAACGATGTCCAGAGTTTTAAATCAGCCTACGACTTTCTTCTGAATTTGCGAAACGAACTGCACATATATACAGGTCGACGTATTGATATTCTTGAGGTCGCGTTACAGCCGGAAATCGCCTCGATCATGGGTTTTCAGTTAACTGGTGAAATTCTGGAAGAATATTTTAAGCAGATAAGGAATATCAAAAATTTTATTTCATTGTTTCTTGAAAAAAGCCCGGCAGGCGAGGGTTTGTTCTATCGTATTCGCCGGAATTTCAGTTCTGTTGAGATCGATTATAACATGTATATGGTTGACGGCATTATTTATCCTGTTATGCGATATTTTCAACAGCCGCGGATTCCTCCTTTGCCCGAAGAAATACTTCACTATTTTGAACTGGCCTCGATTTACAAGGCCTATCTTAGTTATGAATTTTGCAACATTATAAGAGCCTTGGCCCATCGTCTTCCGACTCGAAAATTTTTTACTGATGAGGTTTTTGAGGTTTTTGAACGCATTTTAAGGCGTGAAAATATTGGTCCCATCCTGATGCTCATGCATGAGACCCATATTCTGGAAAAAATCATTCCAGAATTTCAGACTCTGGTATGTAAAGTAGAGTATGATACCTATCATGAATTAACCGCTGATCAACACATACTTTTAGCCGTGGCCCATCTTGATCATTTTGAGGAAACTGAAAGCAAGGAGCTGAATTTGATTTATCGCAGTCTTCCCAATAAATTCCTTTTAAAAATGGTAATTTTGCTTCATGATATTGGAAAGGCTTTGGAAGGAGACCATTCGCAAACAGGAGCCATTGTGGCTCAAAATATTTGTATTCGTCTTGGGCTTTCAGATGGTGACACAGACAAAATCCGGTTTCTGATTCTCAATCATCTTCTTATGTCCAATATTTCATTTGAAGTGGAATTCGAACCCAGGGTAATTGAGGATTTTGCTAATAGGGTAGGGACAAAGGAAAAGCTGGATATGCTCTATGTGCTTACTGTTATCGATATCAAAAATGTCGGAAAAAAAGCCTGGAGCCAATGGAAAGGGGTTCAGCTCAAGGAACTTTATGATAAAACGCTTGAATATTTGGAGAACGATCATACCAGTCCGGATTATAAGCTCCATCATCCCTTTGAAATGAGCCCCTTTTTAGCTTCAGACCTTGAGCATCATGAGATCTGGCTGAATGAATTTTATGCGCTGAATGATCAAAAAGCCATTCTTGTCAAAATTGAAAAATTTATCGGTTTTTTGCGCATCACCTTTATCGCCAAAGATCGATCAGGATTATTCCTGGATATCACCGGATGCCTGACCTCGGAAGCATATAATATTTTGAGCGCCAATGGGTATACCAGCAAACAGGGCGATGTGGTCGATGTCTTCCATGTTGAAGCTGATGAAAACATGACTCTTACAACCATGGAAATCAAAACACGCATCGAAAATAAATGGAAGAAAATCACAGAACAGGGTGTTCCTGTTCGCCAATTAATCGACAAGCATCTTAAATTGTATCCTCTTAAAAAATCAGAAAGGCGTAAATCGGAAAAAACCCAAATCCTTCTGGATAATAAAACCTCCCAGTATTTTACATTGCTTCAAATTTCGACAAACGATAGATTTAAACTGCTTTTTACCATTGCTGAAATTATCAATCGCCTTGATCTGAATATCGTTTCAGCCAAATTATCTTCGCGAATCGGATTTGCCAAAGACAGTTTTTATATAACTGATTCCCGGTCGAACAAAATCGAAAACCCTGATCTTCAGGAGCAATTAAAAAAAGAATTGTGGCGGAATATTGATACCATTACTTAAGGGCACCTCCCTAACTATCTTTTTTGTTGATAATAACAGGATTGGTATTGGAGCTATGTTGCAGGCGAGGCTGTTGCATAACCCGACATGCTTTTTGGATCTATTTCCCCCAAAATACTTATACCAACATTGTTTAATACTGAAAAAAATCCTGATCCAAATTCAAAGGGAATAAAAAGAGCTTCCCTTTTTTTGCTTATTTTTCTAAACTATTGCGGATTAACACAACAGGAGGAAAAATGAAGGATTTAAAACCCCTTTTCACGTTTATAGACAAAAACAAAGATCAGATGATTGATCTTCAAACGGACCTTTCAGCAATTGAAGCCATGTCACCGGATAATAATGGCCATGGCGAATGGGAAAAATCCTTAAAATTACTGGAGTGGGTGAAAAAGCTAGGATTTACGAGTATCGAAGAATATCATGCTCCTGATAAAAGGGTGCCCCAGGCAAAACGGCCCAATCTCGTTGTATCCTTGCAAGGCCAGGTTTCTCGACAGTTATGGATCATGACTCACATGGATGTTGTTCCGCCTGGTAATCTGTCGCTCTGGAAAAGTGATCCCTTCAAGGTTGAGGTTCGGGGAGGAAAACTTGTGGGGCGAGGTGTTGAAGATAATCAACAAGGTTTGGTGGCTTCACTTTTTGCTTTATCAAGTTATTTGTCACAAAATGTAAAACCCTACTTTACCGTGAAGCTGCTCTTTGTCGCTGATGAGGAAACAGGCAGCGATTATGGCATTAAATATCTTTTAAAAAAACATCTCTCTTTGTTTAAGCCCGATGATCTAATCCTGGTTCCCGATGGAGGTAACCCCGAGGGCACGATGATAGAGATTGCAGAAAAAAGCATTTTGTGGCTGAAGTTCAGGGTTTTGGGTAAACAATGCCATGCTTCCATGCCCCAAAAGGGTATAAACGCCTTTGAGGCTGGCAGCCACCTGGTGGTGGCCTTAAGCGATTTGCGAAGGGAATTCTCTGGGGAAAATGCTCTATTTGATCCGCCAGTATCCACCTTTGAGCCTACCAAAAAAGAGGCCAATGTTCCTAATGTGAATACTTTGCCAGGTGAAGATGTTTTTTATCTGGATTGCAGGATTCTGCCGGAAATTGAAGTTGAGAAGGTATTGGCATCGATCAACATGAAAATCAAGGAAATTGAAAAGCAATGGGGTGTTAAAATTTCTTATGAAATTTTACACCGTGAATCATCACCACCTACTCCGGCTAATTCGGATTTGGTGAATTTGGTAAAAGCCGGTGTAAAACATGTTTATAAAAATGATGCCCGGCCCATGGGAATAGGCGGGGGAACGGTGGCCGCTCATTTACGCGAGAAAAAATATGACACTGTAGTGTGGTCGACAATTGAGGAAAATGCCCACATGCCTAATGAAAGCGCGAGGATTTCCAATATGGTGAATGACGCCAAGGTTATGGCATTTTTAATGGCTGGCGGGGAGTCATGAGTCTTGTTCCGCTTTTTTTAGGTACACCGGAGTGAGTGTACTGCTATTGGGCGTAGATTAATGCATAATTGAAGAGAATGAAATTCATATCTTGATTACAGTTTACTTTCAGGATATAATGAAATTTATACAATAAAAAAACATTTAAAGCAGTGATTGTGTTGTTTACAGTAAAAGCGACCTCTGATTATGATAAACCAGTGATGTAAAGGAAGTAAAGGAAGTAAAATATGAAAAAAAATCAATTTAAAATTTTCACCCTTTTTTGTGTTTTGATATGTTTTTCTGCTCATGTTTATGCCGAGTGCGGCGACGTGAATTCCGATGGGTCGATAAATATTGTCGATTCACTTTTGATTGCTCAGGCCTATGTTGGTTTGGAACCTGGTAATTACGATCTTCTTTTTGCTGATGTCAATGCTGACGGCTTGGCCAATATTGTAGATGCCCTTTTGATTGCTCAATTTTACGTGGGTGTAATAACTGAGTTGCCTGGTTGTTCCAGTGAACCGACACCCACACCCGGTGAACCGACCTTGGATCCTAAGAGGACCCAGGCCCCTTATCCAGATATGGAAACCGGCGATTGTGGAAGCTGGGTATTAAAAGATAATGTCTGCACAGCGCGTTATTGCAGTGATGCTTTGAACTCAGAGGATTGTTCCCGCTGCGGAGGAAATAACAGTGCTCTTTGCGTCGCGGTGGATCCCAAAGGGGCTATGTCCGGTGCCTGGGCTCCGGTGACTTCAGTAAGTGATGATGAACCCTGGCATTATTCCCGTTCAACCAATTTTGGAATAACCACTGCCGGTGCTTGCCAATTTGGTTTATATAATGTTTGTTCCGATTCCATTAAACCTGGTGATCAATACTATTTATCTGAATGTGAATCCTTTTGCCGGGATTATCCTGACCTTTGTGCCGAACCTCCTGGATATACTTTCAGGGGCAACTGGGCAGCCCCCCAGGGCAATTATTACACCCAGTTCTGGGCAAGCTTGGAAGGTGAGCGTGACAATTATCTAAGCTGTGGTGAGTGTTTTGAGGTGGTTCGCGTTAAAAAAGACGGTACCGAATACCAGGCAGGAGAAACAGGTTATACAGACCCGATTGTTCTGGTTATCAACGATTCCTGCCCTTGTTCAGCCAATTCAAAATGGTGCTGTGGTGCCGGACGAAACCATTGCTATGAAGTCGCGGATTTTAAATATGGATGCCCCATGCCTCCTGATCCGCCGGCTCCTGCTGACAGAGATCCCATTCCCGAAGAAAGCATTCACCTTGATTTGGGCGGCATTGCCATGACACGTTTGCAGTCAGGAAATGCTGATGGCAATATAGTGGACGGTGTGATTCCCATAAAATACCGCCGTGTGCCCTGTCCGGTTGTAGGGAATATTCATATCTGGATGATGAACGGTGCCAGCGAATACTGGTTTGGAATGTCGGTGGTGAACGTAACCGGTCTTGGCTCAGTGGTAAAGGTCGAGGCCCAGCTGGCTACAGGCGAGTGGATGACTCTTGGTCGTGATGCGAATTACACAAGCTCCCGCCCCCAGGAAAGGCCGGGTACCTGGGTAACACCTCAAAACACAGGCCCCTATAGCCTGCCGGTTTCCTTGCGATTTACCAACGCAGCAGGAAAAACCATCGAAGCTAAGGACACCATTGAATCTTGGAAGTCTCCGAGTGGAAATCCAGAAAAGCTATATTATATTGATACAGGTGTTCAGTTTTAACCATGCTGATTAAGGCTTTTGCGAAATCATGTTTTCGCAAAAGCCTTGTTTCAAATCACTCGGCCCTCATCAAATAGAAATTGTGTATTTGTTTAGCTTCTTTCCTTTAAGGCGTTACCTGCCACCCAGGGGCATGGCAGGCCGGGCTATCCGGCACTTCGCTGTCGCTTCGAAGGTTTTTTGCCGGAAATTATCCGGCAAAAAACGCTTTGCTTTGCAATTTTTGATAAAATTACAAAGCATGCCTCCTATCCCTAACGCATTTACAGTCATATTGTGATTCAGCTAAACAAGTACGAATTTGCGAATTATTCAACAACATTATCAATGATAATAAGAATACGTCCTTCCTGAAGCAATCTGAAATTATCAGGATTGGATAGTATTCTCCGTCCATCTTCTGTGGGAATAAGAATGTCGCTAGGGGTTTTGCCGAAAACTCCCCGAGCCATGGTCCTGAGGGGATAGGTTCCAATACGGAGAGTGAAGGGGATTTCGTTAAAATCCGATGTATAAGCTACCATGCCCCATTTTTCCAGAAACTCGGGTTTGCACATTTTCGGGTCCAAGAGCAGGTCCATTTCCTCGTTGTAAATCTTGGGGAACATTACTGGCTTGAAGGAAGAGTCGTATTTTTCTCCCCAATGGGGATATTTCCCCTGGGCGTAAATGACAATACCGGAAAAAAGTCGCTCTGGAATAAAGCCAAGGGTTTTATCTAAAACAGCTGTGTTTTCATGTGAAATAAAGCAGTTTAGCAGACTGTTTTCTCCCACAAGCTGGTATTGATACTGAATGTGAAGCATGGTCATGTTTGATGAGTAATAGGAATAACCCTTTTGGGCCAAGGCCGCGATCTCTTTCAGTTTTTCAACAATTCCCGGTTTGTTCCGGATAATGTCGATGGCTTTGTGTGATGAGTCGATATTCAGGTCCAGCACGGTTGCCAGAAAAAAATCCATCATTCGAGTGTTGACCTGGGACTCGAATAAAAAGCGGGAATGGGGTTTGAAACTTTGGGACATTTCAAAGGCGCGGGATATGTTTAGCTCAAGAATGCCCTTCTGCCAGTCTATCTGGCCTTTTAATAGCAGGTCATTTCCCTGGGGCCATAATATTGATGAGGAGAGAATAAGGCTGAAAATTAAGTAAAATGCTTTTATCTTCACTCCTTTTATTTTCGTCATAAAAAAAGCCTTTGTTTACCGCATTTCAAATATTTTATAGAACAAAATCCTTGGAAAACAGGAGTTTCCTGTGTTGCCATGTAAAATCAGAAGTTTTTTTACGAACAGGCTGTTTTAGCATGAACCATGAAAAAGTGTTATGGGAATCAGGGATTTTTTTCGCCAAAATATATTCCCGTCCATTCCCAGGCATCATTTACTTCTGGATCTGCCGGAAAATTGATTCGCCTGAAATAAAAATACCATACAGGATCGCGGTAAGCCCAATTGGAGGTTCTTAAATAGGCTTCCTGGGAATTGGAATCTGCATCCAGATCATCTTCGATCATCACATAGGAAATTTTTAAAAAACTCCACATGTTGAAAAAGCGGGACCCGATTTCATTATAGGCTTTCTGGTTCCAGTACATTGTAATAAAATGAGACTTTGACCTGTATTTTTCGAGCAAGGCCAGATTTTTAGTTCGAAGGGCTAAACGAATCTGGTTTACCAAAAAGTTCAGGTCTTTGACTGCCCAGCTGGTATAGTCGGAATGGTAAAAATCTATTTTTTCCTGTATTTTTACCTGGGCATTGGTAATACCAGCTATTTTGGTTTCAGGATACTGGAGAAATTGCTTGTAGCTCTGGATGGCCTGTTCCCATTCGCCGGTTTCTTCGTAAAGTGTGGCCAGGGCAAAATAAATCTGACCCTTGTCATCAAGGTATTCCTGAAATTCACTTAAAAGGCGTTTGTAGTAGCCTATTTTTTCTTCCTTTGAGTCTGAAAACTGAACCAGCCGGGACAGGCAATAATAATGAATGCTTGAATTGTCAATTAAAAGATCAGGATGGTTTAGGATGACATTCTGATAATAAAAAACCGCAAAGGGGCGGGCATCCATTTCCGCGTATAGGTCTGCTGCCCGGGTTAAATGATATCCGTTGTAGGCATCGCCTGGATGGGTTTCCGGGTAATGGGTGCGGAAATAAATTTCCTGATAAGGATCGTGGTCGTAGTTTAAAATGGTTGCGATTTGATTGGCTATGACAAAACGAATGGCATCGGATTCTTCTCTCAATAGAAGTGTCTGAAGTTTTTCATATTGGTGTTTCAAGGAGCCATTGCTGATGTGGTAGCTTCGCTGATTTAACTGGCAGCTTGTGAAGATGAGTATAAGACAAAGCATGGTTCCGTTCAAAAGGCTGCTTTTTTTCATGGCTTGAAAATAACATATATGATGGGCTTTGGCAATAATAAAGAAAAATAGGGGTTTGAACTCGCGGGGTGAGGTTTTTTAATGGCGTGATTTAACAGGGGAGGTTCCGAATCACGAGGCGGTGGTATTTATTGGTTCATGTTCGCTTTTTTTGATCAATTATCGTTTTGGAAAAAAATGATCATCGCCTTTTTTCCGCGTTAGGGACAGAAGCGTTACCCCGCAGCCTGTGTGCTTGCTACCATGGCCGCGCTTGGGCTGGTGATTTTTTCTGCTTAAAAAAATATCAGGCGAGGAGTTCAAGCGGATGGCCCGGCCCCCTTGAGCCCCGGGGCTGAAGGGGGAAACGCCCAGAGAGCTGTATCACCTATTGTCAAAGCCCAAAATGCTATCTATAATCAAAAAAAATATTTAAGGACATAATTATGGATGAAAATAAAAAGCGGATTTCCTTTGATGAGGTTTATATGCGTTTCGCGTTGATTATTGCCCAACGTTCAACCTGTAAAAGGCTTCAGGTCGGGACTGTGATTACTTCAACCGATTACCGCAAGGTTTTCGCGGTGGGCTACAATGGCAATGCCACAGGCCTTCCTAATCAGTGTGATTCCGATGAGCCGGGCAATTGCGGTTGTCTTCATTCCGAGGAAAATGCCATCATTAATTGTGACGCGCCAAGAGAGACGGCCAAGTATATTTTTGTGACTCACCTTCCTTGTGTGATGTGCGCCAAAAGAATCATTAATCTGGGTGGTGTGAAAAAGGTGCTTTATCATCATGATTACCGCATACGTGATTCTCTGGATATACTGAACTTGGCTGGTATAGAAATCGGGCAATTCAGTTTTGAAGATATATAAGCCTGTTTTGCCCGGTTTTTTTTATTCATTCAAAGGACATTATATAGATGTCCATTGTGTCTGATTCCCCTGAAAATTAAAAAGCGAAGATGATTTTTGACAGGGAAAAGATGCCCAGACCCAGAGTCACCCAACCCACAGCGCCTCGTAATTTCTGGGTGTTGATTTTTTTTACAAATAAAGCAGCAAAGGGTACAGACATGGCCCCCGCGCACACCAGTATGGGTAAAAGGGGTGATTGAAAGGGATTGTTGTACAGCATGTAGATGATCACGCCTGCCAGACAGGTTATGCCTTCTGAAAAAGAGGTAAGGGCAATGGCCTTTTTTTCCGGGACTCCGCTCAGGATTTGTCCGCCTGTGACCAAAGGGCCATAGCCTCCACCAGATATGCCTTTATTGAACGAGGCAATCAGCCCTACGGCGCCTAATCGCTTCCAGGAAAATGAATATTTCTTGTTTCGGGTGATGATGAGGATGAGCCCTGTTGCCAGAATAAGGATGGCAATATAACTCTTCACATAGAGGGGGTTTAGTTTTACCGCGGCAAAGGCAGCGCTAAGGCTTCCGATGACACCGCAAGCAGAAAAGAGAAGCAGAGTCTTCATGTCCTGTCCGATTAGTGATGGCAAAAATGAAGGTTTTTGGGCTTCTGTGGTATTCAGGGTCACTGTTCCTCCTGATGTGGCTCCAGCAAGGCTGATGTTGCCCTGGCTTTGATGGGCGAAGCCGGCCAGTATGCCGGTGATGAATTCAGAGACCAGGATGGCTGGTACAACCTCAAGGGGTTCGAAACCCATAAAAAGCAAAATGGGGCTCAGAGCTGTTCCGTATCCCATGCCCAGTGAGGAATCGCTCAATTCCGCGAAAAATGCCAGTACAAAAATCAGGATTCCCGTAAAGATAGTGATTTCCATTGTTTTAATTCCTTTCGGTTTTTTTAGCGATAAAATCGATTGATTTAGTCGATATTATGATTTAAAAGCGACCACATTTTTGGCCGCGCTTTATACACAAAAGCAGAGAGCTTCTGAAAACCCTATTTTAAATCTGACAGAAAAGTGTTTTCCAGTTTAGCCGAAATACTGTCCCTTATTTCCTGAAACATGGCAAGGAGTTTTTTTTCCTTTTCTATCGGCGTGGTTTGGTAAAAATAGCGGCTAACCGAGGCCACAGGGGCCAAGGCGCCGTCCATGAGCCGGATGATTTCTGCCAGGGAGATTTGTTCCGGTGCTTTAGCGAGCTGATATCCCCCTTCAATGCCTTTTCGGCTTTGAACATAACCAGAGCGTTTTAAAATCAGAAGCAATTGCTCCAAAAAGCGTTTGGGAATGTTTTGGGCTGACGCGATTTCCTGTATGGTAAAGACTTTCTTGGTATCCTGTCGTGCCAGAAAGAGCAGGGCTAATAAACTGTATTCGCTTTTGGTTGATATTTTCATGTTTTAATCCTAATAACGACTAAGTCTATAGACTAAGTATTTTTTTGTCAATTGAATTTTTTATATTTGTTTGGCAGGATTTTTTGGGCGTTTCCTGCTGTCAGGGGGCATAGCAGGCCGGGCTATCCTGCAGAAAACGCTTGGTTGTGACAATTTTTCAAAATTGGCACAACCTGCCTTCTATCCCTCGCGTATTTAAAACAATAACCCCCGTCTATCTGAAGAAATACAAAGGAGGCTCTGGCAAAACTGAACTTTGGCAAGAATCATAAGAATTGGGGATACGTTATTCTACTGCGGCTAATCAGTGATTGTTTTATAGCTGCCTGCTGAGTGCTAATCTCAAGACTTTTGCAATTAGCTCAATTTTCTTTATCTTTAGGGCTTGGCTCCCATTCTTAAGGCAGATCGCGTAAAGCCTTAATATACCTGGCAAGAACAGCTGTGTCACGAGGTGGGGCAGGGAGCGCTTTTCTAACCGCTTGTCACAGGTTTGTAGATTCGACAAGCGATCACTTGCCTGTGAAATATATAAAAATCCATGGATTTTAGCCATGTTTATGAATTATGCTTACTAAGTAGAAAGGCGGATACAAATTTTTGTCTTTTTTCGTAATTTGCCTTGTTTTTATAAACAAGATATAGTTTTTGCATGACTTTTAGTGTATTTTAAAAGGGGAAGGCAAGAGATGAAGAGAGTGTTAAAGTTTTTAGTGATAATCAGTTTCCTTTTGGGGGTATTAGGAGCCTGTTCGTGGCAGCAATTGGCTGTTGATTCGGTGGCTGGCATGCTTGGCAGCGAGGAAAGTCTGGTTTTTTTGGGTGAGGATGATCCTGATCTGGTTGGAGAGGCTTTGCCTTTTGGCTTAAAACTCTATGAATCACTTCTGGAACAATCCCCTAAAAACCCTTCACTTTTATTGACCACAGCAAAAGCCTTTGCTCTTTATGCCTTTGGATATGTTCAATTCAAGGCGGAAATGGAAACCGATGATTACAAGGAGCAGGAGTATCTTTTAAAGCGGGCAAAGAAACTGTTTTTACGCGGTCGCCACTATATTTTTCAAGCTCTGGATTTAAGATATCCGGGTTTTTCCAATTCTGTTTTTGATCCGCAAAATATTTCACTCATCGGTGATATCAAAAATCAGGATCTTCCCTATTTGTATTGGGGAGCCTCCTGCTGGCTCGGGGCCTTTTCTACCGATAGTTTTGATATGGAAATGCTATTGTCATTAAAAATTCCCTTGATCATGCTGGAAAGATGCCTTGAAATCAATCCGTCTTATGATTCCGGCGGAATTTTTGATATTCTGATATCCTATTATGGCTCTTTGCCTGTTGAAATGGGCGGGAGTGAGGAAAAAGCAAGGGAATCGTTCAAATCTTCAATAGAAATATCAAAGGGGTACAAGGCAGCGCCTTATATGAATTTGGCTCTTACGGTTTGTATTTCCCGCCAATATTATGATGAATTTAAAAGTTTGCTCCAAAAAGTTCTTGATCTTGATTTGGAAAAAAGTCCTGAAAACCGTTTGCTCAACCGCTTGGCCCAAAAAAAAGCTGCCTGGTACCTTGAGCATCTGGAGGATTTTTTTCTTTTGCCTCTGGAAGGAGATAAACCATGGAACAACGAAATCGACGAGTAACTGGCATATTTATTTGGATTGTGATTTTTCTTATTTTAAGCCTGCCCTTATTTTCTCAGAACATCCGTCTGGGAAGTATCGCGCCTCAGGGGTCTCCCTGGGTAAAAGCATTGCAGCAGGTGGCTGATGAATGGAAACAATTGTCTCAGGGTAAGGTTTCCTTGAAGATTTATTCCGGGGGAATTGCCGGTGATGAGTCGGTGCTCATTCGAAAAATGAAACTGCGCCAACTGGACGCGGCAGCAATTACCATATATGGAATGAACCAGATAGCCAAAGGCGCTCTGGCTCTTTCAACTCCAATGCTGATTCAAAATGTGGAACAGCTGGAATATGTTCTTGAGCAGGTAGGGCCGGTTTTTGAAAAGCAGATGGAAGAGCAGCGTTTTGTTGTTTTAACCTGGGCCTTTGCCGGCTGGATGCATTTTTTCTCTCAGGCGCCTGTGCTTCAACCGGATGATTTAAGGGACAAGAAGATTTGGGTACTTAAAGAGAATCAGACAGAGGCCTATACCTGGAAACTAGCTGGTTTTAATCCAGTGCCTCTTTCTGCTCAGGATGTTATGATATCCTTGCAAAGTGGAAAAATTAATACCTTTGCCACTTCAACAACTTCAGCAGCTGCTTCTCAGTGGTTTGGTGTAGCTAATCACATGCTGGAATTGAATTGGGCCCCTATGGTGGCGGGAATTGTCATAAGCCAGTCTGCCTGGGATAAGGTTCCTGCTAATTTGAAGGCTGAATTAAAGGCTTCAGCCGATAAAGCTGGCAAACTGATTACAAGGGAATCCTTGAAGCTGGACAGTGAAGCGATTAACACAATGGTGAAATTCGGTTTGACTCTGCATCCGGTAAATCAGCAGAATAAGGAAAGCTGGAGTGCATTTGTTGATGCCTATTTTAGCCGGATTATAGACGCGGATATTGGTCGTGATTCTTATGATCTTGTTAAAAATGCAATAGCGAACTATAATAATAGCCATGGTGGATAATTTAAAAAAAGAATCGTTATTTTTGCGAATTGAAAAAGTATTAGCTGAAATCTCCTTGCTGCTTTTGGTACTGGTTATTTTTATTGATGTGGTTCTGGGCGCGATTTTCCGGCTGGATATCAATGATTATTATGCCCAGCATTTGGTGATTTGGGTTACTCTTTTGGGCGCGACCCTGGTTACGCATAAAGGTGAACATCTGTCCATTTCACTTGCAGAGAAGATTGTGCCGGAAAAATACCATGGGCTTTTAAAATCAATCACGGCTTATATTTCGATAGTGGTTACAACCATTGTGGCCTTGAGTTCAGTTGGCCTCATTTTCTTTGGCACCGATAGACCTGATGATGTTATTGTTCCGATCGAAGTTTTTACTTTTATTCTTCCTGTAGCCTTTCTGGTCATGGCTTTGCGATTTTTTCTTTATAACAGCAAGGGCCTGTGGGCCAGATTGGCCTTGTCTACGGCTTTTATAGCGGGTATTCTATTTACGCTTAACGATATTTTCTTTATTGCTCAGGAAAGTGTTATCAGAATATATCCGGATAATCTGGAGGTATTCGAACAACTGGATAGCCTGATTTTCACAGTAACAAATTTGACCAGCAGTCTCCTGGATTGGCTGGCTGTGCCACTTGTGATTGTTCTGATTCTATCCGCATTGATAGGTACTCCCATTTTTGTTGTGCTTTCCGGTTTGGCCATTGTTTTGTTTAAAAGTTCGGGTAATAGTTTTTTGCTGGATATTCCCCAGAGCATGTACACCATTCTTTCAGGCGATGTGATTCCGGCGGTTCCTTTGTTTACTCTGGTGGGATTCATCATGTCAGAGGGCAAAGCCGGTGAACGGCTTGTGAAGCTTTTCAGGGCACTTTTAGGATGGCTTCCCGGCGGGCTAGCCATTGTTATTGTCCTGATTTGCGCTTTTTTTACAACCATTACAGGGGCAACGGGTGTGACTATTCTTGCTCTGGGTGGTCTGCTTTATAGCATTATGAAACAGCGCCAATATAAAAGCGATTTTTCTTTGGGTTTTCTTACCAGCGCGGGAAGCAATGGCCTTCTTTTTCCTCCAAGTTTGCCTGTAATGATGTATGGTGTGGCGGCTCTTGTTCCCATTCCGGATTTGTTTATCGCCGGCCTTGTGCCTGGTTTTCTTATGGTCGGAGCGCTTGGGGTGATGGGTGTGCTCCACGCGCGAAAGCAGAAAATTTCCAAAATCCCCTTTGAGCCCAAAGCTCTGTTAAGGCCTTTACTCGATGCCTTACCTGAGCTATTATTGCCGTTGCTAATTATTATTGGAATTTTTTCTCCCCTGGGCTTGAATATTGTCGGCACAGCGGCCATTGCTGTTGTTTATGTTCTTGTGGTAGAGCTTGTCATTCACAGGGATATCCCGGTGAAGAATCTATTTCGCGTGATGGCAAAGGGTTTGCCTATTATCGGTGGTATTCTCATCATTATTGCCGCGGCCAAGGGCCTGAATAATTTTATGGTTTATGAAATGATACCTCAGAGTTTTGCCCTCTGGGTTGAAGAAGTGATCAAATCGAAGTACCTTTTTCTCATTCTTCTTAACATCGCATTGCTTATTACAGGCTGTTTCATGGATATTTTTTCAGCCATTTTTGTTGTGGCGCCCCTTGTAATAGAACTGGGTGCCATTTTTCATATTGATCCTGTTCATTTGGGCATAATTTTTTTGGCTAATCTTCAATTGGGTTATCTTACACCGCCAGTGGGTTTGAATCTTTTTATGGCCTCCTATCGTTTTCAGGAACCGCTTCCCAGAATCTACAAAAGCGTTTTACCCTTTTTCTTTGTTATGTTAGCTGTGCTTCTGATTATTACCTATGTACCTGTTATTTCTGCTGATTTGGGGTTGTTTTCTCCAAAATTATTGAACCCTGTTTTTACATCAAAATAGTAATTTCGTGTTTGTTTAGCTGGCTGTACGTTGGGCGTTTCCTGCTTTCATTTCATTACAGCAGGCCAGGCTTTCCATAACTCCGCTTCGCTTCGAAATCCTTGGGATGCA
>JAFGWI010000236.1 GCA_016937215.1 Spirochaetales bacterium
CCTTTACTTTCGATAACTCCAAGCAAAGAACGTTATACCATCTACCGTAAATACTTTACAGCTTTATCATACTATTCCCTAACGCTTTTGCGTGATCGATGAAAAACATGAGCAGCGCTTTGGCATCAATAACCCTTGATGCCCTGGAATTCCAGGTTCCCCTTAATCCGCATATCCCCTCTGTTTTGGAACAGCCTGTTTTTTTAACTCTCGTGGTTTTTCTGTTTGCATTTTTCAGCTAAAAGGATTAGTCTTTTTATGCTTGCAAAGCCTGGTGATTGGATTTTTGTGTTGCTGTTAATGGAGGTGTTATGAAGCCGACTGCATTAAAAAAACTGGTTTACACAATTATTCGTGTTATGGCGATTATTCTCCTGGTGTTGGCCATGGTCATCGCCACCATGACCTATTCCGTGGCCCCCTCGCTTGGCCCGGAGGCCCAGGAATTCTTTTATAAAATCTATCTATATTTTGAAAACTATTTTCGCGCCATTACAGTGGTCATCGGATGCGCTCTTACCTGGTGGCTTCTTAGCAGAACGCGGCGGGCAGCTTCGCCGCAATACAAACGGACCCTTATTGCCTTTTCTGTAGTTGTAATGATCGTTCTGGTGTTGTTTCCATTAATTACAGGTTATTATGACTTGTATTCAGCCTTAATGCCCTTTCCCTGGTCCACTCTGCCTTTTCAGCTGGCTGACAACGGGAATTTTTTTAATCATCCCTTTGAGTCTTTCCATGGCATAGATGGTGGTTTTTTTATTCTTTTGGTTTACGTGCTGTATCAGGCCATGGTTTACGGAGGCACCTTGTTTCTGGGCCGCCGCTGGCAATGCAGCATGCTTTGCCTTTTGAATGGCTGCCACGCCGAATCCATGGGAATAGCCTTGCCCCTGGTGGCCCATCATCCAAAGCGCAAAGAATCAAAACAGGTCCGTCCTGCTTTGGTGAAAGCCCTGCGGATTTTTCAGCTTGTGCTTTTTGGAGTAAACTTGCTGTTGGTGGCAGCTTGGGTTGTTCTTTTGGTGGCGCGGCCTCAGGGAATTTCCCGTGATACCTTGATTCAAATCGAGAGAATAAAATACCTCAGTGTGGAGCTGACCCTGATGATGGGGCTTTGGCTGGTTATCAGCGCCCGGGGCTACTGTTATTATTGCCCCGCGGGCTTTGCCCTTGGCATTGTGGGTAATTTTGTGGGTCAGCGTATTGAGACAAATCTGACCCATTGCACTCAATGCGGGGCCTGTAATGACGCCTGTAAACTTTCAATCGATATCCAGGGTTTTGCCCTTCGTAAGGAACCGGTTCGAGCCCTTCAATGTGTGGGCTGCACTCTTTGCGTTTCAGCTTGTCCGACCAAAAACCTGAAATACACTACCCATTTTCTTTCATGGCAGGAAAGTCGAAAAACAAAGTGAAAAATTAGAATGTGCTTTGCTGTACAATTGTTTGCCTGATTTTTTGGAACTTTACAGGGTAGTCGCGTTATAATATCTATAGCTGTTTTGTCACTCTGAGTTGGTACGCGCTGTTATTCTGCGTTAGCAACAGCCGTCATTCTGGGCTAACAACCGCCGTCATTCTGAGCGAACAACCGCCGTCATTCTGAGCGAAGCGAAGAATCTCATTTGGCATCGGCAATTGTATTCACAAACAAAAGCCCCAAAATCAGGCGAGATTCTTCGTCGTTCCTCCTCAGAATAACAAGTGGCTAAATCAATATTCTTGTAACGCGATTACCCAGGAAACAATTATGTGTTTTCTTGACTTTTACCCAGACTTATTATATATTTAAAGCAATAGGAGAAAGGAGCCAACTGATTAAACTTGTTTTTTCAAGGAGGATATGATGGTTCTTAAGTGTCCGTGGAGGCGCCGGTCTTAACCGGCAACAATCAAGATTTTACATCCAACAATATTTGTTATTTTTATCGTGAAATACGATATTTCAAAAGACCGGTGGTTAGACCGGTCTTTTTTTTTAGAAGCTGGCCCTTGGGAAGGGTGTAAACCAATGGAACAATGTGTCACACTGCTCGTGATCTTAATATCCCGAAAAGGCACTGCTTGTTCACATGGGTCCATTGACAGAAATCAAGATTTGTTTTCTAATAAATGATGCCAGAAAAGCAACATCAAAGCACCATGACAATGATCGATCACATACGTGAGCTCAGAAAACGATTGGTTTTTTCCATCTTGAGTGTTGTTTTTACCACAATCATCTGCTTTGTGTTTTCCGACTCCATTGTGGATGTGCTTTTTTATCCTTTTCGTCAGCTGGAGAATCTTGGATCAGGCAAAACCCTTTATATCAATAGCGTATTCGAAGGCTTCGCGATTAAAGTTAAAATTGCTTTGGCAGCCGGTTTTATCGCGGCCTTTCCGGTTATTTTGTATCAGGTATTGCGTTTTATTTTTCCCGGGCTGAAAAAAGGTGAGCGCCGGGTGATTCTCTATTCCCTTGTGGCCAGTTCGATATTGCTGCCCTTTGGTTTTTATTACGGCTATTATCTGATTATTCCCCTTTCAGTCCAGTTTTTAACCAGCAAGGGTTTTATTCCTCAGGATGTTGGAATATTGTTGAATTACAGCCAGAATATTTTTATTATTCTTCAATTTATAATGGCCTTTATCGTTGTTTTTCAATTACCGGTGGTTTTGATTATATTAATGAAGATGAATATTCTTTCACGGAAATTTTTATTTAAAAGTTCACGCTTTTTTATTGTGGCCATGTTCGCCTTGGCAGCCATTATTACGCCACCTGATGTGGTGTCACAGGTTACAGTGGCTTTGCCTTTAATAGGGCTTTTTTTTCTGGCATTGTTGATAGCCAGGGTTTTCAAATTGGGTGAATCCTCTGAGGATAAAGAGGAGGAGTGATGTTTCAGATTGGTTTTGTGGAACTGGTGATTCTTGTGATTGTGGTGATTGTTTTTCTGAAACCCGAGGACCTGCCTGCCTTTTTCCGGAAAATTGGCCGAGTTCTGGGTGAGCTGAAATCCTTTACCAGGGCTTTTAAATGGAAAATGACTGAAATGGAAATCGAAGAAAACCGGAAAAAAAAGGAAGCGGCCAATCAAAAATCCTCGGATTCTGATATAATAGAAAATAATGAAGCTTCGGCTGATAAGAAGGAGTAAACCATGATAGGAACAACTGAAATATTAGTGATTTCCGGTGTAGTGTTGTTATTGTTCGGAAGCACGGCATTGCCAAAATTTGCCCGGTCTTTGGGAAAGGCAAAAAAGGAACTTGAAAAGGGCATGAAAGAAGGCATGTCCGAGGATGATGAAAGTAATGATAAAGAAGAAGTTCTGGAAAAACCCAAGACTATAACCAAAAGTAAAAAGAAATAGGGGCTTGTGAACCTGTTTTAAATCCTATCTCTATTTTTCCTCTTGTTTTCTGTCTCAAACCTGAGCGACAGGCTCTAAGTTTATTTCACAAGATCTAACTATAAAATTGTTGTCTAATCTGTTAGGGATTGGAGCAACAGAAAATGTTTTTTTCAAAAAACATTTTCTGAAACCCGCAGGCGCCTTAATGGGCGCCGAGGATTTCGGAGCGAAGCGGAGTTGCAGAAAGCCCGGCCCATGAAGCGGAGCTGAATGGGAAACAGCCCTCGGATCCCTATGAATGAGACAATAGCGATGGTTCTGGTACAGGGGTTTTCTGTTGATGAAGTTGCTTTTCGCGGCCCTCTGTGGTTAAAAGTCGATGTTGATTCACAGGATTTCTGGGCCTGTTTTCCGGTGTTTTAAACCTTAACAAAAAGGTCACATAATGGTCATGCATTGATGTAATAGTTAAGTTGACAATTAAGCAATTTAATGTTTATAATAACACTCATAAAAGAATACAATACGAATGAAAATTTTGTTTTTTTTGACTTTCAAATGGAACCTAACAGCAAATACGGAAATTCCCTTCATGTGTTAATGAAATTTTCATAGCTTCAGTTGTATTTATCAGTTCTATTTAAATGGAGTTAAAATGAAAAATCGAAAAAAAATTCTGTTAGCTTTGTTGTGTTTTTTTGTTTCCAATGCCGTCTTCGCGCAATTGACTGTAACAGCAACAACCTCAACCAATAACAAGCGATATTCACCACGGAATGTGGTCGCCATCTGGATTCAGAATGAAAGCGGCGCTTTTGTCAAGAATATTCAGCTTCGTTCAGCTTCCCGGACTCAACACCTTTACACCTGGGTAAACCGTTCTGGATGGAGATCGAGCGATGGTTATACTGGTGTTGACGGCTGGACAGGAGCGACCCGCACCAGTCATGGAACGGTCAGCGGGGTATGGGATTTGACCGACCGGAATGGAAATGATGTTAGTTTTGGTAATTATACCTTCTGGGTTGAATACACCGAAGAGCATGCCCAGGGGCCTATTGCTTCAGGCACCATCGCAATCGGTCCTGAGAGTAAGACCATCAACGTTCAAACCTCGTACATCAATATAACAGCTGATTATAAGCCTCTGGCTGTGGTTACTGAAACACCGATTGTTACCCAAACGCCGACTCCTGAAGTCACGGCAACTCCTGTTGAAACTGCAACTCCTGTGGTTACAGAAGCGCCTAATTTGTTGGGCGATGTGAATGGTGATCGGGCTGTTAACATAGTTGATTCCTTGCTCATCGCTCAGCATTATGTGAGTATTCCTGTGGATATTGACCTTGCTGCCGGTGATGTTGATTGTTCAGGTTCCGTGAATATTGTTGACTCGCTGCTTATCGCGCAGTTATATGTAAAGTTGATTCCCGAACTTCCTTGCGCATTGCCGACTCCCGAGCCCTTTGAGGGAATAGCTTATTATGTCGCGCCTGATGGGAATGATATGGATTCCGGAGCTGAAAATGCCCCATTGAAAACCATTCAGTCTGCCATAAACAGGGTTCAGCCTGGTGACAGAATTTTTGTTAAATCCGGGATTTATAATGAAAAGCTGGTTTTCTATAAATCCGGTACAGCCAGGGATTATATCATTCTGACAACTTATTCCGATGCCCCTGTTGTTCTTGACGGTCAAGGGCTCAGCGCCGCCCATATGATCAATATGGGCAATCATTCTTTTATTGAAATCAGAGGGTTGGAAATACGGAATAATTCGACCAGTTCCGGCGCTGGTATTTTTATTGATAGCGGGGCTTTTAATATCCTTCAGGGGAATTCGATTCATCATTGTTATTATGGAATTGCCATACAGCCCCGAAATTCAGGAAGCCAGGCAAAAGGAAACATTATTTCCAGTAATGTGGTTTATCAGAACTTGTCAGCGGGCTTGTTTGTGGGTGGGGTGGACCCGGCACAAAATGGTCAGGTTGTGAATTCCCATGTTTATAACAATACATTTTATTCCAATGATATGGATCAAAGCAATTCAGGAGAGATCTGTCTTGGCTCTGCTGTTTATAATCAATTCAAATCCAATCTTGTTTATGCTTTTGGTCAGGATGTTCTTCTATCAACGCCTGAAACCGGCGCGGAATACAATGTGTTTGATTTTAACCTCTATTATGCTGAAATGGGAACAGGCAATGCTCAATTTATCTGGAATGGTCAGCGCTTGGGTAATTACGCGTTATACAAGGATTTGGCAAAAATGGATGCTCACTCTGTTTTTGAGAATCCATTGCTGATCAGTAACACCGATTTTCACCTGCAAGCTGCTTCTCCTGCGATCGATGCAGGTAATCCGGCCTTTGCAGCAGGTTCCATCGATTTTGAGGGCAGAGAACGAATTAATGGTTTTGCCGTGGATATTGGCGCTTATGAATATGACTAGATTTCAGGAAGGAGAGGAGTAGCAAGATGAAAAAAATGACCCGCAGGGATTTTTTAAAATGGTCAGTGGCGGCATCAGGTGCCTTGGCTTTAAATACAAGTCAGATACATAGTGATATCCTGGAGAATGACAATGCGCCGATTTTATGGCTACAGGGCGCAGGTTGTACTGGTTGTTCCATATCAACCCTGAATGTCAGTAATCCGGCCACTATTGATATTGTCCTTTTATCTGCCGTAAGCATGAAATTTAATAATACAGTTATGGCATTATCGGGTGAGCAGGCCATGGCGTCTTTAAAAGAAGCTGCTGAAAGATATAAGGGAGAATTTATTCTGGTCATAGAAGGGGCTGTTCCCACACGGGATAATGGTAATTACTGTATAATCGGCGAGGAAAATGGCAACTATTTAACCATGCTGCAGGCAGTCAGACAATATGGGCCTTTGGCTCGTTATGTTGTGTCCACAGGGACCTGCGCGTCCTTTGGTGGTATGGCAGCTGCACCACCCAATGATTCTGAGTCTGTGCCTGTGATTCAGGCATTGACCAATCCGGTTAATCAGGTGATCAATTTGCCCGGTTGTCCGGTTCACCCCACGGTGGTAATTCAGACTTTGATTGATATTGTCACTTCAGGAATGCCTATGCTTGATAATGAAAACCGTCCTGTTAAATTTTACAGCGAGACAGTTCATGATAGCTGTAATCCTGATCGCTGTTTCTGGAGCGAAGGTTGTAAAGGCCCTGATACCTTAAATGTTTGTTCTTCCCTGATGTGGAACAAAACCCTTTGTACCTATCCAGGGTATCCCTGTATAGGCTGTGCTAGTCCTGATTTTCCGACCAATCCATTAATCGATTCCATAGTAAGCGAGGAGGGTTAAAATGGCTACTATCACCATTGATCCTGTAACAAGAATAGAAGGGCATTTAAAAATATCGGTTACCACTGATTCCAATAATCGCGTGACCGAGGCTTTTTCAACCGGTAATTTGTACCGTGGCTTTGAAAACCTGCTGCAAGGTCGTCCTCCCAGGGATGCCTCATTTATAACTCAGCGAATATGCGGGGTTTGTCCTGTTCCTCATGGAGTGGTCTCGGCCCAGGCTGTTGAATCGGCAGCAGCTTATCAACCTACAATGCAGGCTCTTCGCTTGAGAAACCTCATGCAGGGGGCTAATTTCCTGGGAAGCCATATTCTGCATTTTTATCATTTGGCAGCCATGGATTTTGTAAAGGGCCCTGCCATGAATCCCTGGGCACCGGGTTATGAAGCAGACTACCGCTTGTCTTCTGCTCAAAATCAGGCTGTTCTGGATAATTATGCCCTGGCTTTGAGCATAAGAAGAAAGGCCCAGGAAATGCGCGCCATTATTGGCGGTATGTATACCCATGTGGGGAATGTTCTGCCTGGCGGCGTTATGGCAAAATTATCTTCCGAGCAAATTGCCGATTTTCAAAGCTATTTGTGGGAAATAAAATCCTTTATCAAGAATGTCTGGGCCGGTGATCTGGAATTATTGGCTTCTGTTTACGATGATTATTTCACCATTGGTCGGGGATATGGCAATATGCTGTGTTTTGGCGCTTTTGACATTGATAGTAATGGTCAAAAACTTTTTCCATCTGGTGTTTATACCAATGGAATGACCGCAGCTTTTAATCCAGCCAATATTACCGAGGATGTGGGTTTTTCCTGGTATTCTTCCGGTTCTGGTCTGAATCCGGCGAATGGCTCCACAAATCCGGCTTTTGGAAAGTCCAATGCCTATTCATGGTTAAAAGCCCCGCGTTATAATGGTTTGGCCTATGAAGCTGGTCCCCTGGCGCGCTTGTTTGTCAGCGGCGAATATCGTGAGGGTGTATCGGTCATGGACAGGCATAAAGCCCGCTGGATAGAATCAGTCACGATTTCCGAGAATATGGAAACCTGGTTGAATCAATTAAATTCCAGTGAAAGTTCATATACCCCTGTTAATCCGGTTTCCGGTACTGGGGCTGGTTTTACTGAGGCTCCCCGAGGGGCTTTGGGGCATTGGGTTTCTGTGTCCAATTCGCAAATTAATCGCTATCAAATCATTACTCCCACCTGCTGGAATGCATCGCCAAAGGATGATAATGGAAATCCTGGACCAATCGAGCAGGCTATTTTAGGGACTCAGATCAGCAAGCCCGAGCAGCCTGTAGAAATCCTGCGAATCATTCATTCCTTTGATCCCTGTACAGCTTGCGCGGTTCATGTTATTTCCCCGAAAGGAAAGGAATTGTCACAGTTTATGGTGCATCCGGGACTTTAAATGGAAAAAACTATCGCTGTATTGGGTGTAGGTAATATTCTGTGTCAGGATGACGGTATTGGCGTTCATTTGGTTAACCGCCTTTTGAGCGCCGGGCTGCCTTCTAATGTACACTTGATAGATGTTGGTGTAAATACTCTGGACAGTCTGGTGTATTTTGAAGATTTCCATTTGGTCGTAATTATTGATGCCTTGAAAGGCGGTTCTCCCCCGGGAACCCTTTACAAATTAAAACCACAGGATATTGTGGAATACGATCAGAATAATCTTTCACTTCACGATGTGCAGGTTCTAGATCTTGTTGCCATGGCTGCCAAACTGAACAAGCACCCACGGGTTTTGATTTATGGTATTGAGCCAAAAAATACATCCTTGGGTATGGAGCTCAGCGCTGAGCTCCAAAGGAAAATGGATGAGCTTGTAAGGTATTTACAGAAAGACCTTGGAGAACTGGCTGCTGGAGCGGGAAGCCATCAGGATATACTTCAACTTTAAAGTGCCGAGACTTTCAAGCCCTTGATGTGCTTATCATTTTAAAGACGGTTTTAGTTTTCAGATGAACAATCAGAATCTTTTTCTCATTTCCGGCCATGGCTTATTCATTTTCACGATGGCCTTTTTGTAGTTGAGCTATACCGCGAAGCACCTGATCAGCACTAGCATGAACTGATTCCATAATTGAAAATCAGGTTTAGGCTCTTTGTTTTGAACCAAACTACTTATTTTCTTCTCAACCTTGAACGCGGGTCTGCGTAATGTAAATAAAATTTCCTTGAAAAGATCATTTTGGGACATTAAAATTAAATTAATTAAATTTTTGATCCGGGGATTTGAATGAAGAAAATTTACGACTATTTTATATCGTCCTATACAAATCTGGATGAATACAAAAAAGCTAAGGCACTCTGCTTGATTCTTGGTTTTTTTGCGATTCTTGATTTTTTATCTGTTTTTATCATTATTTTTTCTGCCTTTCAATGGGTGATGGTCCTGGCGATGGTATTTTCCTGCGCCCTTTATATAGGATTGTTGTTCGTTGTCAAAGCCGGGAGGTATAACCTGGCATCGGTTTTGACGGTTTCGGCCATGCTCTCTATGCTTATAGTAATGGTTTTGACAATTGAATTCACCCATTATCAAATGCTTTCATTTGTTTCTTTCTTGCTTGTGATGAATCTAGTAGGAAGCCTTTTGTTTATTAATTCCAAACCGCCTTTGTTTCTTCTGTGTATTGGCGGCACGGCCATACTTATCTTTGCTTTTGTCACGCGCTCTCTCCCGCTTATCGAAATTTCGGCTGGGTTTTCTCCTCATATTTACTTTGTTTTTAATGTGTTTTTGTATAATGTGATCTGTGTTTTCGGGTTTTTTATTGTGCGGAATTCCAAAAGCACAATCCTTGAAGTGGAGAAAAAGGCGGAACGTAATCGAATGCTCAATGAAAAGCTGCGTTTGATTCTGGAGGAATCTCAAAGTAAATCATCTTCAGGAGGGGAGTTGATTGAGGTTACCGAGCGTTCGGGTGCTTTCAGTAAGAGCATTTTGCAAATGATAGAAGAAATAAAAACGGTGATAGAGCAGCTTGATGAGGAGACAAAGGTTTCTCTTGAAAAAAATAAATCAGTTGAGCAAGAAACCGATGTGGTTAAAAAACTGATGGAAAACAATAATTCCGCCATCGCCGAGACCTCTGCTGCCTTTGAAGAGATTTCTGCCTCCATGAGTCATATGGCTGCTTCGGCCAGTGAGCGCCGTCAATCCATGGCTCAACTGGTCGATACTACTGATTCCGGAGAAAAGCAGATGTACGATGCCTTGAAAGCCATAGAAATAGTTGAGAGCTCTTCACAGGATATTCTTGCCATCATTGGTGTTATTGCCAAAATCGCCAGTCAGACCAATCTTCTGGCCATGAACGCGGCCATCGAGGCAGCCCATGCCGGAGAATATGGCCGTGGTTTTTCAGTGGTGGCAGATGAAATTCGTAAACTTGCTGAAGATACCAATAATAATTCCAAAAAAATCAAAGACACCTTAAAAGACAATCTTTCCAAGGTCTCGCAAGCCGCCCAGTACAACAATTCCGCGGGCAAACATTTTTCCGAAATTCGTGACAGTGTGGAGGATATTCAAAAACTGGTAGAAGAAATTATCAGCGCCATTGAAGAGTCCTCCAATGGTGCCAATGAGGTCCTTGCTTCCATGTCCAAGATAGTGGATGATTCAAACGGCATTAGTATAGCCATGAGTAAAGTTGACAGCGCTGTTACGGATAATATTCAAGGCGCTGACAAATTATCCTCTTTGGCACGAAAGGTGGAGAATTCAATGGAGGAAATTTACGGCAGTGTCCAGAAAATAACCACAGACTTGGATAAAATCCGGACTATCAGTACTGATAATGTAAGCTATTCCCATAATATGAGGAAAAAGATCGAGGACCTTACAAGCGAGGTTGATCCATCTGTTCCTTAATCCATTTGAACCATAAGTCCAGTCCGCTTTTGTTTGAACATGAAATTTCTATGGTTTTCAGGGTGCCATTGATGGCACCCATTTCCCTGTAAAAAGTCTCTTTATTGAAATTCACATAGGGCAAAAGATCAATTTTGTTTAATAGAGAAAGAATGGCATCCCGAAAAAGCACAGGATATTTAGCTGGTTTGTCATCGCCCTCTGTAACGCTTACAATGGCTATTTTACCGTTTTCACCCAAATCAAACTCCGAGGGACAAACCAGATTCCCCACATTTTCTATAAAAATAATATCCAGAGAATCCAGGTCGAGCTCATCAAATGCCCTTAAAATGCTGTTTGAGTTTAGATGGCAACCACCCTGGGTATTAATCAACACAATCGGCACCTCGAAGTGATTAAGCCTTTGGGCATCCTTGTCGGTGGTAAGATCCCCTTCAATAACTGCCAGTTTGTATTTTGAATGAAGGGTTTTCAAGGTTTCTTCCAGCAAGCTTGTTTTGCCGGACCCAGGCGAACTGATCATGTTATACATTTTCACACATGATTTTTTAAGGCGACTTCTGATTTCCTGTGCCAGATTTTCGTTGGCCTCCATCAGGCTTTTGAGTACCTTAATCTCCATTCAGCTCTCCTTCCAGGGACATAAGTACAATATCTCGTCCCTTAAATATTTTTATCCTCGGGCTTTGGCACTGTGAGCAGAAAAAACAGCTGTCTGTAACCATTTCTGAAAAACCGCAATCCTCGCAAAGAATCTCAATTTCTTCATAACTCAGTTCAAGAACAGCCCTATGGGCTATAGTGTTTGCTTTTAATGTGCTAAAGGCAAATTCAAAGGATTCAGGGATAATCTGACGCATTTTACCTAGCATAACCTTTACCTTGGAAACCTCTGCCAGATTGTTTTCCAGGGCAATACGCTCTATGTCGCGCATTAACTGTGCCACAATGGAAACTTCATGCATGGTTTAAAAATAGCACATCCCCAAGTATAGGTCAATCTTTGCTTTCTCTGGTATGATCTCCTGGTTTTTTCCCTGAATACGCTAAAAAGGAGTTAATGTTTTTCAATCAAATCGGGTAATTCTTTTTAAGTAAGGATATTTCTATTTGTTTAGCTTCTATCTTTTTTGGTGTTACCTGATAAGCCCATAAACAGCAATTCTATATTTGAGTACAAATATTACGAATTGCGCTTAATTTCAATTTGTTGCAGTTACAATTCCAAATATAAACTTTAATTAATGCAGTTTTATACCATCGGCTAATTTTTATTCTTAACAAAAGGTTTATATTTGGAA
>JAFGWI010000237.1 GCA_016937215.1 Spirochaetales bacterium
CATTCCAGCAGGCCGGGCTTTCCGCCACTTCGCTATCGCTTCGAAGGTTTTCGTGCTGGTCATAAATACTTCGTATTTATTGCTCGCTATCGTGATTGCTTATTGGCATTCACTTTATGTCGTGAATGCTCATTGGTATTCACTTTATATCGTGAATGCTCATTGGCATTCACTTTATACATGCAACCTGCCTGGAAATTATCCAGAGGAAAATGCTTTGGTGTACCATTTTTGAAAAAATGGTACACCATGGCTCCAATCCCTAACGCTTTTAACACGGCCGCACCTGTTTGCTAAACAAATACGTATTTCTAACTAAGGTAAGAAAGCCACTTTTATTTCAACGCAAAACTAAAAAACGAGGATCTTAACATAGAAGGCTGGCGTACCACAGCAATTAGTCAGCTGTAAATTAATAACTTGTTATTCTGTAACAAATAACGTATCCGCAAATTTTATGGTTCTTGCAAAATTTCAGTTTTGCAAGAACCTATTAATTCTTTAATTATTTCTCATGATAGAGGATGATGTCTCTAAGAGAACATCCAAGGTCCCGGGCAAGCACTTGGCATTTGACAATCAACATATAGTAGATATTGGCTTTTGAGGGGTGTAGGCTTTCAAAATTGCCCTGTCCCTTGCTGATGATTAAATTTGAATTCTGCCAAATCTTTTTGAATGGTTCAGAGCATTTGTCTATGATTGTTCCAGGTATTGTCGCTCCATTGTTTATTATTTCTGCAATGTTGTGTATACCGGCTGTTATGGCATCTTCTTCAAGAGCATCGTTAATAATTGGCCCACCTCTGACCGCGAAATGGATTTTGATTTGTGGATTTTGTGTTTTGATTTCTTCCAGCAGGATTTTATCAAAGATGATTTCACCAGCGTTATCACCCAGATAGAGTAATGTTTTAGCTGATTCTATGGATTTTTTTAGGGGTTGATAGGAAAAATACTGTTGCTTTTCCTTTGTTATGAGTTCATCTTCGTTTTGGAGGATTTTTGCGATTTCCTTTTCTATATCTAGGTTGGTAATCGCGCCATAATCTATGATATTTCCGGCGATGGCTAATTTAACGGCTGTCAATAATGGATCATCGGACTTAATAACTCGGTTTTTAAGGTGAGAATAAATTTTTAAAGCCAGTTGGTTGCTATGTCTTTTTATTTCTTTGTAGGGGTCCTGGATGGATGTTTCTTCGCGAATGATTTTATGAATCAAGCTGCCAATTTCAGGTGGAGTAGCTTTTGTATCAATTTCTGGAATTAAAAGAGCCACCTTATTTAAAATAGTTTTACATTCATTTTCGCTTAAATGAAGCATTTTGCATGCGGCTATGCTTTGGTTTAAAAAGCAAGGATAACATTCGAGGTAAGTTTTCATGATTTCTCCAACAAATTTAATAATAGAGCTGCTTGCCAGAGTTTTGATGCTGGAAATCAGCTCATCAGTGTTAAATTAATAACTTATTATCCTGTAATAAGATAACATATTTGCAATTAAATGATTCAAACAAAGCAGGATTCTTGTATGAATCATGAAAGTTAAAATATTTTCTTGATCAAACCAGAAAGCGTTTTTTCAACGGCAGTGTTTGAAGGGTTGACCATTTTAGTAATATTTATAATGCCTTATCAAAAATTGGTGATCATTAGGCGCTTAATAGATATTACTATTGGGGGACAGACCTCTTGAGTTGGAACAATCCAAGAGGTCTGTAGGAGTTGTTCCAGTAATCGAGATCAAAATCGTTTGATCGTTGCCTGTCAAAATATCACGAGAAACAAAACCAAGAATTGACCATCGAATATAGTATATATTCCAAGGAAACTATTTAGGTAGATTGATTACTCAATTGCCTTATTGTCTCAATATTGATTTTCTCGTTAGTTTTATCATGATATAAAAAGGATTCTTCCACATGATCGATGTAAAGAATTCCTTTTAGATGGTCGATTTCGTGTAATAGGCAACGGGCTAAAAAGCCTTCTGCCTCTATTTTTTTTATTTTACCATTGCGATCGGCATATTCTACTGTGATTAGCTTCGCACGTTTTACAAGCCCTGAATAGCCGCTAAATGAAAGGCATCCTTCATAGTCAATTTGTTCGCCTTCCTGATAAAGTAATCGGGGATTGATGAGTTCAAAGGTTTTGTTTTCCCAAATGATGATTGAAACACTTTTTGATTCACCGATTTGAGGAGCAGCTAATCCCGCGGCATTTGGAGTTTCTATTAGTATTTTGGTTAATTTATTTAAAAATTTATGAAAACCTGAATGAAAAAGTGTAATTTCCCTGGATTTTTGCCTCAGGATTTGATTTCCAAATTGAATAATTTTACTTTTTGACATTAGATAATCTCTTGTGCTCAGATAATTGACGATTTTATTTTTTTAGTAATTAGAGGATTTTATCAGCACCGTGATAAATTTCCTCAATACTAAGAGTTGCAACTCCATGCCCAGGAAGTCTTTCGGGATTCCATTGTTTCATGTTATCAAAGAATTCACCATCTGTGAAGTAATTCAGTTTCCCTTTGAGTTGATAGGCCTTTTCATCTTTTGTAATGAATAAGACACTTCCAGCACTATTGTTTTTAATATTTTCCTTTGTTTTATTAAAAAAGTTATCAGCTATCAGAATTTTATTGGATTCATGTAATGCAACACAGCTAGCGTAAATAGTATTTGGTTTTCCCTCTTTACTAACAGTACTGAGCGCTATAGGACCGTTTTTATTGATCCATGCGGATTTAATTTTTTCAGGTAACATGATTTTCGGCCTTTCTTGAAATGGTATAAGGATGCATTAACAAACATCGTGAAAATGGTAATCATTTTCAATAATTATCATGCCTTTATTTGGAATAAAAGTCAAGACTATCGGGGTAGAGAAAAAGGAGTGGGTGTTGAGAAGGTCTGTCCCTGGAGTGCGGGTAATGAGAAGGTCTGTCCCTGAGAAAATAGATATTGTTGAAATGCTGTAATGGTCTTTTTGCTTTATTAAAAAAAACCACTTCAAGCCTGAGAAATTTGAAGTGGTATTATTTAAATATGCTTAAAAATCATTTTTTTTCATATGCTTCAATTAGATCATTGACCTTTTGGGCTAAGCTTTCGAGTTTATCACCTTTTCTCAAGCGGATTTGAATACCTTTTTCACCGCCAAGAGTGCGAGCTATATCGGTTTCAATTCGAAAAGCTGGTCCTGCGATCCTGTGAGAATAAAAAATTCCTATCACAGAAATCATGATCATGATAATAAGATTATTTATCAATAATGGTGGTAAAATAAGATAAATACGATTTGTTGGCGGTAATTCTTTTGAGGTCATTACAGGTTTTCCGTTTTGTAATACTGGTTTACCTTGAGGATCTTTTTCAGGTACACGCTGATAAATAGTGATGAACTCATTAAAAATATTATCACCGGCAAGATACGATCCCCAAAAGGTGATGGCTACTATGCCGGTAAAAACAATCATGGAAATAATAATCACTACCAAAAACATCGCTACAAACCGCAGTTGGAATTTTTTATCAATTACATAATTGGTTCGTTTGATAAAATTTTTCGCCATAGTTATATCATCCTTTACAAAAAGAGTTTTCTCGGCAAAAAAGCCGGTAAAAATCTAGAAACATACTTTATTAATATCTTCGAATAATTTATCTCAAAATGCAAGTCTTTTTTCTTAATGGAATTCCTAAAAAACTGTCGATTTGTACTGAGTTTTTTGGGCTTTGGGTATTCCATAATCATCATAAGAATTGAGGAAATTGAAAAAAAGGTATCATACTGGAGTTAATTTTTTTTACTTTTTGACTTTATTACCAAACTCTACTTCATGGCTACGATTTTTTTCTGCGAAAGAAAAATTCTTTGTTAATAGACGTCTGTCCCTGCCCGGTATTGCGATGTGGTTTGAATAAGGAATAGGGACAGACCTAAACAGCAAGCAACCTCTATCAATACTAAAAAAACAAACAGAATTATTCAGAAAAATCAAAGCACAATGATATTTCCAAGGTATTAGTATATACGAGTTTTCATTTTTTTATTTTAACTTATTTTTCGGGAGAATCAAAATGCGTAAACCAAGACAAAAAGGTCGGGAAATGAATCAACACATTATTACAAAGGTAAATCGAGGTGAAATGATATTTCAAGCTGTAATCATCAAGGAAATGTTTTTAACCGTGCTCAAAGAGGCCAAAAAAAAATATAAATTTCGATTAAAACACTTCTGTATTATGGGAAATCATGTTCATCTTTTACTTCGGCCTTTTTGTGGTGAAGATATCAGTCGTGTTATGCAATGGATAAACGGTACTTTTGCGATCAGATATAATAGAAGTCAAGGAATAAAGGGTCATGTTTGGAGTGATCGCTTTATCAATAAAATAATAGAAGACAGTTCCTATTTCAATCATGCATTTGATTATATAAGCCAGAATCCTGTAAAAGCAGGACTTGCGCGAGAAGCAATTGAATATCTCTATGGTGGATTGTATTTTCTCATCAGAAACATAAACGATTTATTAGATCCAGGAGGGTTTTTATCTTAATGCAAAATACATTATTTATAAAATCTCTACCACAACTGAGGTCGTACAAGAACCATAAAAATTGCGGTTAAGTTATCTTATTGTCGGATAATAAGATATTAGTTTACAAGTACATGTAAATTGTTAATGACCGGACTTTTGCCATTAGCTTCATGATGAATCAATTTTTCTCAATTTGTTTAGCATTTATGCTTTTTTGGCGTTACCTGCCTCCATTTCATTCCGGCAGGCCGGGCTATCCGGCACTCCGCTGCCGCTTCGAAGGTTTTCTGCCGGAAATTTTCCGGCAGAAAACGCTTTGGCTTGCAATTTTTGAAAAAATTGCAAGCCATGCCTCCTATCCCTAACGCATCTCTATCCAGATTGTGATTTAGCTAAACACGTAAATTTTTCTCTCGTTTAGAATCTTAGAGCAAGGTGTTGTAAAAATTAACTAGGTTTACTAATTTAGACCCATATACCCCATTGAATTTAAGTAATTTCTTTTATTATTGGTAGTTATGAATTCAGGCCTGTCGAATTCGCGTGCGTAAAGTGAATTAGAAATTTGGCACTAATATAATTATAAAGAATGTAATAAATCATGTGAGGATAATAAAAAAACTTCAGGAACATCATTTTTTACCAAAATCATACTAATATAACATTACTTTTTATTTATCAAAACATTATGTTACGATTTTTAAGACTGAAATAAGGTCTGACCCTGCGAGTTTCCAGCGAGATTCGAGGTCTGACCCCTCTCGCTTTTCTCCGCTTTGATTTCACCTGCCGGGTTCAACCATTGACAACGGTAATTGATTAAGGTATTGTTTTTGCTACTATGAAAGACATATTGATTCGTGCGATTTGTGATGATTTAAATCTAAAATATCAAGGTGTGAAAAACACAACTGAGCTGCTTGAAAACGGGGCCACGATACCTTTTATCGCCCGTTATCGAAAGGAGCTGACTCAGGGCCTTGATGAAATTCAGGTGCGTGATATTTTTGACCGTTATGAGTATTACGATGCTCTTGAAAAACGACGTGAGACGATTTTAACAAGCATTGAATCACAAGGTCTATTAACAGCAGAACTTAAAAAGCGTATTTTACAGTGTAAAGATAAAACGCAGTTGGAAGATATTTACCTGCCTTTTCGCCCTAAAAAACGGACAAGGGCCTCTGTTGCCAAAGCCAAAGGCTTAGAGCCTTTGGCTTTAATTATTTATAATAATGAAGATTTTCAAGGCTCAAAAGATGATCTTTACAATTCATTTATCAATCCGGATAAAGAAGTTAAAACCCTGGAAGAGGCACTCTCCGGTGCTTTGGATATTATCGCAGAATGGATAAGTGATGATGAGTTTATTCGCGGTTGGGTTCGTGATACGACTCGAACAAATGGATATATTCGTTCTTTCGCAAAAAGTGCTTATCGTGAAGAAAAAACCAAATACATGAATTATTATGAACATTCCGAGTTGTTGCATACAGCTCCATCTCATCGTATTCTGGCCATTCGACGTGGAGAAAAAGAGGGTGTGCTTAGCTGGAAAATCGAAGTTGATGAGGACAAAATCATCGCTTATATACAAAATCGGATTATTAAATCCAGGGATTCTTTATTCAAAAAAGAGTTGACTCTTGCTTGCGTCGATACTTATAAACGTCTGATCGCCCCTTCAATTGAAAAAGAAGTGTTCAATGAGAAAATTGAGCGCGATGAAATAGATGCCATATCTGTGTTTTCCAAAAATCTGAAAAACCTTTTGCTTTCATCACCTGCCGGTCGGAAAGTCATCATGGGTGTTGATCCCGGTTATCGCACTGGTTGTAAGATCGCTATTATTGATAAGCAAGGCGATTTTAAGGAATTTTTCCCCATCTACCCTCATAACACTCATAAAGGTGAGGAAGAAGCAGAAAAAAGGCTTTTGCTTGCTATTGAAAAATATAAAGTAGAATTGATTGCCATTGGAAATGGTACAGCTTCCAAGCAAACTGATAGCTTAATACGTAATATTATCGATAAAAACAAACTCGATATTATTTCCATAATGGTCAGTGAGGCAGGCGCTTCAGTTTATTCAGCCTCGAAAATCGCAATTAAGGAATTTCCCGAGCTCGATATCACAGCCCGCGGTGCAATTAGTATTGCTCGCCGTCTTCAGGACCCTCTGGCCGAGCTGGTAAAAATTGATCCCAAATCCATTGGAGTGGGACAGTATCAGCATGATGTAAATCAGAAAGAACTTAAGCGTAATTTGGATTTGACTGTACAATCATGTGTCAATTATGTAGGTGTAGAGCTAAACACCGCTTCGAGTGCATTGCTTTCTTATGTCTCAGGTATTGGGCCGGCAGTCGCTGAAAATATTGTAAAGTTCCGTACCCAGAAGGGTAGTTTTTCAAACCGGAAGGAGCTACTGGCTGTTAATAAGCTTGGCGAAAAGGCATTTGAGCAATGCGCAGGATTTTTGCGAATACGTGACAGCAAAAATCCTCTTGATAATTCGGCCATACACCCGGAAACTTATCATCTGGTAGATTCCATGGCTAGAGACCTGAGCATTCCACTAAAGGAGCTCATCGGGAACCAAAAAGCCATAGCGTGTATTGATTTGAAAAAATATGTGACCGACGAATTTGGATTATTGACCCTCAAAGACATTATAGCAGAGCTGAAAAAGCCCGGGCTGGATCCCCGCAAGGAGTTTAAGAGTATTGAGTTTTCGAACCGTATCAACGACATACAGGATCTTCATGAAGGCATGATCGTTGAAGGAGCTGTGACTAATGTGACTAATTTTGGTGCTTTCATTGATATTGGAGTTCACCAGGATGGTTTGGTACATATCTCCAAACTAAGTCAGAATTTTGTAAACAATCCGCATGATATTGTAGCAGTCGGTGATGTGGTTAAAGTCAGGGTCCTTGATGTTGATATTCAACTGAAACGGATTTCCTTGGAGCGTATTACCTAATCTCCGACTTTGACTCAAACTGAAGTGGTTTTAAATTGATACAATACCATTGACACCTTAGTTTAGCTTTTTTTAAATTTAAACCCCAAAAGACCACTTTATTTTGACTATGGAAGTTCAAGATATCCAAAGATGTGTCCCTTTGAGTATAAATGGGCCTGTTCAAAAGGTCGTTTTTTTTATTTTAAATCCGTATATAGTGTGTTTCTTTATGATTTTTAGCAAAAAAGACACTATATATTAGGTATTTTTGACTTTTTGGACAGTCCCATGCTGCAAGAAATTGTACCAACCCGAGCTATAATTATTTTTTTGCGATAGAAATATAAAGTAACCTTCTATGTTTATAACCAGAGAATGGTCTCTCCTTGTTTATTGTCTCTTTATTATAAACTATAAAACCTGTTAGTATCTATATTGAATAAATCATTCAAGGCCGTCTGGCTTAGAAGCATTGTTTTCATTAATTTGTCTATTTGTCAGTGATTGTCAAGGGACAGACCTCTTCGCCTGTTTGGTTCTGAAAAAGGGACAGACCTTCTTCAAAGCCTGGTCGATTGGTTTTCGATGGCTAAAAAATTATCTGTTTCATGAAATCTTGTTTTCCGATGGGGTTTATGCTAAAATGAAGAAACTGAAAAAAATATAAATAGGAGAAATATACAATGGCAGAAAAGAAAAGAAAAATTATAAAGGGTTTATTTATTTTGATAATTTGCATAATTATTTGTACGCATGCATATTCCAATACAGCCTATGGCAGATTAACAGGTGTGAATTGGTTTGGTTTTGAAACAGCCAATTATGTGGTTCATGGGGTGTGGGCCAGAGATTATAAGTCTGTACTCAAGCAAATAGCAGACCTCGGTTTTAATTGTATTAGATTGCCTTGGTGTAACGAGATGCTAAATAAAACCCCGACAAGTGTACAGATTAACGAGTATGGGACAGATGCCTACACCGGTGAGACAGGTTTGAATCTGGACCTTGAAGGTCTTTCTTCGCTGGAAGTTATGGACAAGATTATTCAGGTAGCTGGTGAATACGGCTTATATATCATTTTAGACAACCATTCCCGTGCGGCTGACGGCTATATGAATGAAACGCTTTGGTATACCTCTGGTGTTTCTGAAAGCCGATGGATTTCCGATTGGGAAATGATGGTTAAACGTTATCGCGATTATTCTAATGTAATCGCTGTTGACTTGAACAATGAACCCCATGGTACCACGGGCTCAGGTATGAAACCGCCAGCTTCCTGGGGATATAATGTTGAGGGATATGGTAACACTGACTGGCGGGCCGCAGCGATAAAAGCGGGACAAGCTGTGTTGAGTATTAACCCTGACTTGTTGGTTATCATAGAAGGGGTTGAAGAATATCCTCGAGGCGAAGGTTACTGGTGGGGCGGGAATCTGCAGGGGGTAAGGGATTATCCCATTACGACTATTCCCTCGCGAAACTTGGTTTACTCAGCCCATGAATATGGTTCTTCCGTGTTTAAACAGACCTGGTTTTCAGCGCCTGATTTTCCCAACAATTTGTATGCAATCTGGGATAAGCAGTTTAATTTTGTTGAATTGGAAGGAATTGCTCCTTTGTTTATTGGGGAGTTTGGTATAACCGATATGGCTGCTGATACTCCCGGTTCCACTGATTATGTATGGCTTTCTACCTTTATGAAATATGTAGGTAGCAGAAGCTCTTGGACATTTTGGTGTATGAACCCTAATTCTGGCGATACTGGTGGTATTCTGAAGCAAGATTGGGTGACAGTGAATCAGTCAAAAATGGATTTGTTGCGGCCCTATTTGGCAAAAAGCGGTGAAACCTCTCCACCTGTTAACACACCGACTCCGACACCAGAAGTTACAGATGCCCCAACTCCGACCTCGGAAATAACACCGATGATAACTCCAGAGGTGTCAGAGCTTGGTGATGTTAATGACGATGGCATTGTAAATATTGTAGATGCCTTATTGGTGGCCAAATATTATGTTGACAAAACTGTGGTTTTGAATGAAGCCAATGCTGATGTGGATTGCAATTCAGCAATAAATATTATTGATGCGCTTTTAATTGCCCAATTTTATGTGAAAATTATCAATAATTTTTGCTGATAGAACGATTAGAAAGCATTTTTTATGGAACTTGCCCTGACCAAGTTGGGTCAGGGTTGGCTTATTTTCTGGGTTGTTCAGGCTGCAGAAAAAAATTGTCTGAAAATATAATTTTGCTACTTATTTAGCTAAGTGGGGACTTTTGTTTTAAACGCGTTAGGGAATAGTATGATAAAGCTGTAAAGTATTTACGGTAGATGGTATAACGTTCTTTGCTTGGAGTTATCGAAAGTAAAGG
>JAFGWI010000238.1 GCA_016937215.1 Spirochaetales bacterium
AGCCGGTATACCATTCACATCATCATAAGGACTGAAAAGGTCAGTAAGCCTTCCAAAGCTGTCATATTTTCGTGTTTCAACATTATTATTCTGATCAATACGTATGGTATTGGTTTGTAAACCATAATCCCAATCCATTTGAGAAGAATAAATTTGCAAAGGATTATTATCTGGAAATACATCAATATGAGTCACAAACTGATTTTGTATTTCATCATAGATATATTTCGTAACTACATTTGCGGGATTGGTAGCTAATTCGACATTTCCATACTGATCGTATTTATAGGCGTACTCAAGATAGTCATTGCCCTGTCTGTACTGCTTAATGATTTCCGGGTTTCCCTGTTTGTCGTAATCGGCTGTTCGCTTGCGTAATATATTATCTTTTGAATCGTAAACAACCATCGCTTCAGGATAACTTAATCTATAATCGGGAAGATTCTTATTATAATCAATATGTAAATGATAATCATCATCTTCATAATGAAGTGAACCATAATCAAACACATCTTCGATGTTTCCATTTGTCGAATATTTAAAGACCTCTCTGGTTTCTATATCCTCTGATCCTATATTGTCATATATAATGCTGTCTTTTTGTTCCAAAGCCTGGAAAATTGACTCCTTATTATTGAGACCATATGAACTATATGGTTCATAAAAACAGGTCACTGAACTTATTTTGGACCCGGTTGAATCATAATTGTTTTCAAAATGCATAAGACCTTGTTTATATAGATCCCTGTTATAAAATATCTTTTCATTTTTACTGTAATCAGCTTGAATGGTGGTAACTTTTTCAAAACCAATAAAACGTCTTTCTGCTCGGTCATAATATCCACCTTCATATTGATATTCTACCGAATAGCTATGAATACTGTCCTCCGGGCCTTTTAGATGATCATTTCTGGTTACCTTGCTTAAGACAAAACGATTTTGAGGCATATTGATTGTATTGCCCTCGGTCTGGTATTCCAAATTAATTGAACCACCAAAAGGTATTTCTATTTGTTTCAGCAATCCGGCTTTACCCATGTGATTGCTTTTCACACGAACAAAATCTTCACCCGGCCTTTTCATCACATGGTCAGGCAGACTATCTCCATTGATATCCCGGAATTGCAAGGATGTTGTGGTTGAAGCAATTGAGCCATTGACTCCCGGTGTGATTTCCAAAACTAATAGAGGCAATTCCCAACTGAATCTGACATTCGCTCCGATATTAAAGGCAGCCCCGGAAGAATAATCCAGCATATCTTCGATTTTTAATGGTTTCACCACCTCTTCAAACTGGTTTTCACCCTCAAAATTAACTGCATTGCTTGATCCTAATTCCGCACCCGATAGTTTGATTCCGCTTAATTCACCCTGTATTCTCTGGATATCCTCTTTAGCCGCATTTTCAATAGCTTCCTCTTTAATATTCAACCAATCGGGACGAAAAAGCTTGATGGTTTCATTACTGAAACGATCTCCTAAATTAAACCGCACTCTAAAATAATTATCATCAGGAGATTTTGCGACCTGATCAAGCAATCCATCGCTATTGATATCGACCAAACGGAAGTAGGTTTTGTTACAATTGGCCGTAAATCCCAGACTGGCACCTGCCCCAACACCAACTGCAATCGGAAAATCAACACTGACACTTGCTCCAAAACTGCCATTGGTTGAATAGGACAATCCTTTTGAGCGTCCTGTTACAATTGTTCCGTCAAGCATGGTATAAAGCCAATCTCCCAGTTTCTCATCCATGCCGCCTGTCCAGTTTGTATTTGTCCAGTCACTTCGTATACCTGTATTTAATAAAACATTGATATCACCAAACTCGTCGCGGCTTAAATAATCGGGAAGGCTATCACCGTTAATATCCATTAATGTATTTGTCTGAATTCCCTGGCCAAAAGTACCATTAGCAGAGGCTCCAATACCCATACCCATAACAATAGATGTGGATATGACATTTCCTTCAGAGTCAGTTTTAATATCCAGTCCGGCGGAACCTGAACTGATCGATCCTCCAAAACCAAAAGTAGCATTATTATTTAAATTCAGTTTATCAAAGGGAACTGTAATTTTTTCTTCTGATGAAAAACCATTTTTTGAACCAGGAATAAAAGTAATATCTCTACTGCCATCCTGTTTATGGAGAATGATATCGGGATATCTGTCACCGTTATAGTCGTTCAACCCCGCGTATTGCCAGGATGTCCCATAATTCGCGCTGAGATTACCGCCAATACCGGAAAGCGAGTAACCGCCGCTTACATCTTCACTATCACTTTTACTTTTATTAAGTATTCCCAGTTGTCCACCTGAAAAAGGCGTTGCTCCCTGAGGTGCCATATAAAAGGAATCACCACCTTTTCGACAAGGGGCCATTTCGTCGGCTGTAATATATGGCGCAAAAGTATATTCAATAATTTCATTATGACCATAATCATCGAGCTGTGGTTTGGAATAACTGGATATTTCACCAATCCAGGTATCCTGATTTAATGAGACGGTAGGTTTTTTACCTGTATTCTCGATTAATGGATTATCGGTTTTATCATCATAATTAGGCTGAGCGCTTAAGGTATAATTTGGTGTTGGATCTCGTTGTTTATCATCTTGTTTTTTAAAGGTTCCAATATATTTGGTATCAAATTTGTAATAACCGGCATATATATTATAATACCATCCACGATAACCACCACCAAAATCATCAAAAGGAATATCCATTTTTTCAGTGGCCTGACCACTTCCAGATTGCTTAAAAACCGGTGACATTGAATTGTAATTCTGGGTATTGAAATCTGTTGTGCTATCGAATTGAGGTATATATCGCTGATAAATGACCGTTTTGCCTGTTGCGTCTATGCCGGTAAATGTGACACGGCCTGCATCACTGCCTGTCGGTATATCTTCAACTCCCGGAGCCAAGGGAAGCAGGGATTTTCCTGATGGCAAAATAGATTCCTCTACTTCCAATATTTTATCATAGGAAATGGATAAGGTTTTTTCAGCTTGTTTCCAGATACCAATATCAAGTGTATTCCAGAAAGTCGTTAAGTATTCATCCCGGGCCGCGATTATCTCTTCATTATCTTCTGTTTCCGGTATTTCAATAAGTGTTCGTCGATTTCCGCTAAGTTCATAATAGGGAAAGAGTTCTATATCTCTGTAATATTGCGCCAAGTTATGGCTTATGTTTTGATGATTCTGTGCAGGAATATAGTATGATACATTATTCCGGGTTATTGCCAGGAATGCAGAATCAATGTTTTGTCTGTCTCTTTCATTATAATATTGACTGAGTTTATTATATTCATTCTCCGAAAGGCTGATAATGATTTTTTCATTCGGTGAGATTTCATTAAAGAGGCTTTCTGATATGGAATAAATCCGGTCAAATAAATTATGGATGATTAGTAAATTAGACTCTGCAATATCCTGATTAAGAGAGTAGTTATTATCAGTTTCATTAAGAATATAATTATCTGTCAGAATCGTTTTTTCATCTATTGAAGCTCTTTCAAAAGCTGTTTGAAATAATTCAATTGTAATTTGATGTGCATCAAAAAGTTTAAAAGTCCTGTCATCTATTACAGCATGATGCACGATATCCTCATAAAAATCCGAAGGCATGTCTTTTATATATGAATCCAGATCAGAAAATTGGTATTCCAGTTGAATATCGTTGATCCTGATTTTAGCAGATGAATTCGTATTTTCAATGATTTCGATATCATCCAGTGATTGTGTGATTACCTGTTCATTCACTTCCCAATTATTTTGATTGTTTTTAATCCAAAGCCTTGAGAGTTCTACGCCCTCTTCATCAAATATCCGGTCAAGTAAATAACCTCTCTGATAAACATAGGAACCAGGATGATAATTTTCAGTTTCAGCATAAATTATACCATCAGGATTTTGAAAAAACTGATCATTTTTATAGGTTTTGCCCTGATTGACCAAGGCAACCTGACGACCATCATATAATCGGTAATAGGCTAAATCTTTCCTTTGTTCTTCATTAGTAAATTGGGGTAAAAGCCTTAAAATGATCTGATCACCTTGATTATTCTTTCGTACAAATCGCTTCCATTCACTTTGAAACTCATAGGCTTTGGCTAATGTTATTTGTTCAGAAGTTCCGCCAATTGAATTTTTATTGGCAGCTTCAAATATTTGCATAAAAAGTTCCTGATTAATATATCGTGGAATGAAGTAGCTGCCCGAAACTAAAGCATCATATACATTCTTATCAGCATGATTTTCCCAATTTTCCTTTAAATCATACTCTTTATTGTCTCCATTTATAGATTCATCGTAGATGGGAGACAGCCTATCATCATCATTGGGTAGAGAGTTTCTGCCTGAACCCGGAGGCTGGTACAATGCCGTGAGTTTCATATCATTAAAATAGGCAATATCACTGTATTTAATTTGGGTTTCCCAATTGACCCGGTCTCCTCTTTCATCAGTACCGGGATCAAGATATAGATAGATTTTATCATCCTCCAAAACATGAAGTGCTGCTTCGGTTTCATCTGAATTGATTCCTTGATTAAGGACTAATTCATTCAGTGTAGCGTTATTGTGATAGGTTTCTAAGCTGACTCCATCCATGCATTGTGAGGGATCAACCAGATTGGCTCGGCTGTTAACTTGAATGTTACCCGGTACAGGAACAATCCACCTTCTTAATGGATTTTGTTGATAGTATGTACGGTTAAAAGCTTTTAAATCTTCCTCTGAAATATCCGGTTCAGTCTGTGAATTGCCACTAAAATTCCATGGAACAGCGACAAAGCTTCCATTACCACTATTTCTATACCAATTGCTTGAATTTACCTTGACCATATCAACA
>JAFGWI010000239.1 GCA_016937215.1 Spirochaetales bacterium
AACATCAGCTGGAGCTGTTATGCTTTGAGAAACAGGTGATACATAGAGAACAACATCTGCAGGTTCGCCTGTTGGTTCAGCTGTGGGGCCTTCGGTAGGGACTATTGTTGGTTCTGCTGTAGGAGCAACAGTTGGCTGCTCTGTTGGTTGGGAGCAATCATTTCCAAAAATTTCAACATGTGACCAAGGATAGCTGCCCACATATTCCAACTTATAAACACCATTTACTTTTGCAGGAAGATCCTTTGCGGCGATCCATATATTGGTAATATCTTTGCCGTTTATGGTTAAGGAGCGCAAATTCCAGGAGTTGATATAACTACTGATACAAGATACTTCAAGGCAAAAACTACCAGCACCGTCAAAACTAAAATTCGGAGTAATCACTTCGCAATCACTTGGTTCCGGAGTTATTACAGGTGTATTTTCTGGGGTCTCGGTTTCAGTGTCAGCTTCAACAGTTATACTTCCATTATGAACAGTCGTAATAAAACTATTTGTTGACGTATCTGTTGCCAAATCAGAAATCAATGTGATGGTGCTTGTTCCAGCAACACCCTTTGTCTGAAAAGTTATGGTTAACAATTCCTGATCATCAGCCGGTCCAATACCATTAACATCAAAACCTGCAATCTTTATCCGATTACCGCTAATGTTTGCGGCACTTAAATAACCATCAGCACCAGCCTTTATACCTGCGTTTTCAACATCCAAAATCGCTGTATCAAAATCAACAAAAACACTGTAAGAAGCTAAGGCCGCACCCTGAATGTCTGCCATAATATCAACAGATACACTTGCAGGATCAGTTACTGTCTGACTGGCGGGGCTCACTGCCATATCCAATATGGCCAGAGATACGCTTCCATTATCGATAGTGATTGAACCATCACTGGTTTGTCCAAATACAGGTGCCGCGCTGGAATCGGTCAAATTATCAATAGCGATGTTTATCGCGCTCTGTCCTGAAGTACCAGTACTATTAAAAGAAATAGTGACGAGTTCCAAATTATCAGCAGGGCCAATTCCATTAATATCAAAGCCGCTTATTGTCAAAACATTGTTTGAAAGATTTGCCGCGGCTAAAAATCCGTCAGCACCGGCTTCAACACCAAACTGTCCAATAGATTCATCAGGTTTGATTATGGAAGAATCAAAGGTTACAATAATTCCGTAAGCTGCCAAGTTTTGTCCTGCAACATCAGCCATTACACTGACATCTGCTTTTACAGGGTGTGATAAAATTTGATTAGCCGGAGAAATATATAATTTTGTGTCAGAACCGCTTACCTCAGGGGTAGGTGTGATATAAGGAGTAATTTCCGGAGTCGGTTCTGTTCCATTGGTTACGATTACCGTACCGTTTTTACTACCGGAACTGACTTCAGCGGCTGTTACATCTGTCAAATTATCCACGGATAATTCAAGACTGCTTGTTCCTTCACTAATAGCGGAAAAAGTGATATTAAGCATTTCAATACTTGATCCGGATACACCATTAACATCAAAACCGCTCATGGTCAATGTATTACCAGAAAGATTTGCCGCGGCAAGAAAACCTTCAGAACCAGCTTCAACACCATATTGTCCAATACTTGTTACTGGTTTAATAATAGAAGAATCAAAGTTTAGAGTAAATCCGTAAGCAGCTACTGTAATATCAGAAGTAGCAGGCTCCACATTAATACTGACATTAAAATTATTTCCTTGCTCTACAGATTGTGTTTCTGGGCTGACCAAAACCATTGTAGCACCCACTTCGATGGTTGCTGTTGGAGCGGGAGTAGGAGTTGATTGCTCAGGAGTTGGTTCCGTAACAGAACATTTCCCCATGATTTCAACGTGACTCCAGGGATAATCACCTTGATAAACAACTCTATACACGCCGTTAACAGCGCTTGGTAGATCTTTCCCGGATATCCATTTATTTGTAATATCCAAACCATTAATTGTTAATGATTTCATATTCCACGAATTAATATGATCACCCACACATTTCACTTCCCAGTAAAATGTTCCAGCGCCATCATAACTAAAATCTGTAGAAATGGGTTCATAACTTTGTGCTATTGCTGAAAACGAAAGAATCATCATCACAGCAATAAATAAAACAGTTACTCTTTTTCTCATTTTAGTTTTTCCTCCACCTTTCTTTTTTTCATTGGCTTCTTTGAAGCACTCATGTTATTTATTTAATATTTAAATTCCCAAAATTAAGCCAAAGTAAAAATCATACACAATAGGGCTAATCGCAAAAATACTGACAATAGCAATCAGCAATCAATTGTAAAATGATATCTTATTATCGCGTAACAAGATAACTTACCCACTATCTATATGATTACTGCAAAACCCCAGTTTCACAAAAGCTTCAAGAACTGAAAAGATATACACAACTCCATTTTTTTCTGTTTTCTAAACACTTTTCAATTCAATTATATTTCTTTATTAGTATACACTTATAAATTGTATAAATGTATAAGCCTTCCATATAAAAGCTAACCCCATTTTATCTCGCCAACAATAAGGTTTAAAACCTATTTTAATAAAGGCCAATAACCATAAAGAATATAAGTCATTAAACCTATCCTTCTATTAGTAATTTTTACAAACAATTTCCTTAAACATCCCCATAAAAAATATCACCCAAAAGAGAGGTAAATATCAGGAGATTTTCCCCTTTTTACTAACATGAAACTGTCTATTATTTCATTATCTTTAGAAGTTAACAATTATTTGCTCAAAAAGCCAGAAAAAAAATATGCCTTTTTTTGAAATTCGAGCTGTATGCGAAGATTATCGATACAACAAACTTGTACAATGAAATAAAACCAAGCTCTCTATGAAGAAGTAAGAATTATTATCGCGTATATTAAAATAGTGTTGGTTGGAAATATGGCTTATTTACAGAGAAGATTATTTTTTTAAAAAAATCCATTGGAATTTCATCAAGAAAACAACTTTTTTCGGATTTTTTTTCACACCCCCATAGCAACCGCTTTTTGGCCCAGCTAATATATACTTTGTTCTGGGCTCTGGTTAAGGCAACATAAAAAAGCCTTCGCTCTTCCTCTCTATTCAAAGATCGAGACAAGGGTACAGTACCTTTTTCCAAGCCAGGCAAAAAAACAACAGGAAACTCAAGACCTTTGGCTGAATGATAGGTAAGCAAAGAAAGACGGTCCTGGTGAAATTTCACAACCGACTCAAAGGGAGACAAAAGGATCCGTTTTAAAAAGGCTTTCAAATCATTTTTATAGAACCGCACTTGTGCCAATAGCTCTTTTTTCACAAGAGATGCCATTGGATATTGCTGATCATCCAGACTCGATAGCATGGTACTCAATACATACTCAAGGTCTATATTTTCAAGATCCTTTTTATATTTATCCAATTCATCTTCAAGCTTGATAAAGTCTTCAATTTTTTCCGGACGCACATATTTTTTCACCCATTCCAGAGAACGCTCACAAGACAAACCCATAACCAACAAATTCACAATATCTTCCTGTTTGATTATTTCATAGTCCCTGTAAAATATTTCATAAAAAGCAGCTCCGTCCAGAGGATCTGCCAGGAAGCTAAGCTTTAAATAAATATCACGAAAAGGATCCTGAAGCAAAAAGGGTGCGTCATCAACAGGGCTTACCGGAATCTGATACTTGCTCAAAATCCTAAAGAGTTGCCTGCCTGTTTGCCGTTTACGATAGAGAACCGCCATATCCGAAAAACACAAATTACTTTCACCCCCCAAACCCCGGGAAGTTAAATCGATTCCCCCGACTAGCGTTTCGATGGTTTTGGCAATAAAACGCCCTTCATCCTCATCATCAAAGGCCTCAAAAAGACAAATATTGCCTGGAGGCCCTTTTTTTGTCGCTTCAGGAAAAATTTCCAAGCGCTCTCTATTCCACGCGATTAAGGAGGAAGCTGCTTTCAGAATATCATTTTCAGATCGGTAATTAAGGTTCAAAACCTTCGGTTTTAGGGAAAAATCCTTGATCAGATTAAAAAAGTGTGAGATATCAGCACCCCTGAAGCCATATATCCCTTGATCAGGATCACCAATGGCCAGCAAAATCGGGCCATTTTCTTGGCAGAGTAATTTTATTAAGCGGTATTGGCTTTGATCAATATCCTGAAGTTCATCCACAGCCAGGTACTTGATTGACAGTCTGAGTTCCATCAAGATGGTATCATGACTTTCAAGATAATCACAGAACCAGGTGATCATTTCAGATAAATCAAGTTGCTTTGTTTTGTCCAAATAGGATCGGTATTTTTCAAAAGCATGTTGAAATTGAACACTTAGGGCTTGGGACCGGCCGTAAAACAAATTCATTTCCCTGGCCATCTGTGCCGCCTGCCGGGCGCTGAGGTCCGGGTTTAATGCCTCGATTAATCGATAACGCTTCAAATTGTCAAGGATTTTCATATCTTGACCGCAATGTTTTTCAACCCAGGAATAAACGATGGAATGAAAGGTTTCAATCATCACCTGTCCCCAGGTGGGACCAGACATTTTTTTTACTCGGTTTGTCAGTTCATCAGCAGCTTTATGGGTGAAGGTCACAGCCAAAATTTCATGGGCAAGCGCCTTTTTGGAATCAATGATATGATGAATCCAATGAACCATGGTACGGGTCTTACCCGTGCCAGGACCAGCAACTACAATCTGGTGAGAATCCAGGCAAGATACAATATCCTGCTGCTGCTGATTCAAAAACACTACAGGTTCATGCTCAGGGTAAAGACAGGACAAGTTGGGGCTTTCCTGAAATAAAACAGCATTCCTTAGGGGGCTTTTTTTTTAAGGGCTGACGCCTTAAAAAAACTCTCCTGACCTTTCAACTTGTCCAGTTCCTGGTCATCAAAAACGCGAATCACCCCGAATTCGCCATCATATCCCGCTTTAGGATTGACTTTACCGGTGCGCATCTTTTTCATGGCCTCTTTCCACAAAGCACCGGCTTTACTTTCCACTTCATCAAGAGGTGCATGGAGTAACATATTGAATTCACTGCCGAAAGAATGAATCAATCTGGCATAAAAAGACTGCACTGTTTTTGAAGAAGGCCCCTTGCCCAATATTTCAGAAACCACCTCTGGAAGGGGTATCAGGTACTTGAAGGGAGTTTCATCCATGGAGGCTTCTTTTTTTCTGTCGGAAAGCTCATAAACTCGGTGAGCAACACCTAAAGTCAAAGGCTTGTGGCACAGGGGGCATATTCCATTAAGCTTCTTGCTTTCCAGAGGATCCAGTACAATATTGCATTTCCGATGGCCGTCAAAATGATATTTTCCCTCTTCAGGATAGAATTCATAGGTTCCCAAAAAACCCTTGCGGGTTTTCAATGCTTTGAACATCCCTGAATAAGTGAATTCCGTGTCAAAAACATTGGCTTCTCGCCCCAGTTTTTGGGGGGAATGCGCATCAGAATTGGAAATCAAGGTGTATTGATCCAGTTTCGACCATAAGCGATTCATGGGAGGGTCGGATGATAAACCTGTTTCCAGAGCGAAAATATGTGGTGTCAAATCTTCAAAACAATCTTCAATGGAATCAAAGCCGCTTTTGGAACCAAAAAGGGAAAACCAGGGTGTCCACACATGGGCCGGGACCAGATAAGCCTGATCATCAGCCTCCAGTGTGATTTCAAGCAAGTCCTTGGCGCTTAGCCCCAGAATCGGCCTGCCGTCTGAAGTCAAATTAGCTCCCAGACTCAATAGCTTTTTACTTATTCTATCAGCCGCTTCAAGACTAGGTGCAAAAAGGATGTTATGAATTTTACGGGTTTTATCGCCCTTTTTATATATTGAACTGATTTCAGCTGAAAGCACAAATCGCACAGGAATTTCTTCAGTTTTGACCTGAGATTCCTCAAACCCTTGAGGCAAATCCCTGGGTGGTTTTTTCAGGGTCAAAAATCCATCACTATCAATAACGCATTTTTTACCTATCTCATCACGCCATTTGGGGTGAGTAAAATCTCCGGTTCCCACTAGATTTATTCCCTTGATACGCGCCCATTGATAAAAGCCTTCCAAACAAGAACTTTTTGCCGTGGCACGTGAATAATAGGAATGGGTGTGTAAATCAGCTATGTATTTCATTTTATGTCCTTCAACAAATATGGCTCCAAACTATCAAAAATCGAGAAATTATTATAGAAGATATTAGGCTTTTCTCAAAGAAAAAGCTGTGATTTTTATTGTTATAACCAGGCTTGTCTCGCTCTCTTTAAAACAGGCTCCGCCTTTCAGGCTAAATAACCGTGATTTCCATGGCTCAAAATTGCAAAATCACCATTTTTAGCGGTAGGCAGAATGAAAAACTTTTAATATAATACTCTGCGATGTCTGTAGAAGAATTAATGCGATACTTCAACCTCAGCCTCGATGACCTGCGCTGGTATCTGGCTGATTTAATGGCTTTCAAACTAATGGAACTCCAGTCAGATCCCTATGAATTGACCAGATATATCTGGAGCGGTGAACTGGAGTCTGAGCTTTATGATATTGTCGATCGCTTTTTAAGCCAGCTTAAAACCGAACTGGAACAGGAAAGAATTGACGAAAGCCATTTGCACGACCTGTTTAAAGAGATCCAGGCGAAAAAAACCAGCCGCCAGGAAGCACAGGAGTTACATAATGAATCATGAAAAAACCGACCCGACCCTCGCGGGAAAACTGAAAAAAAACCTCAAAAGTTCAGAATTAATCATCAATAAAGCAGCCCTATTAATTGTATCTAAAAACGCATTTGGCGAATGCTTTGTGATTAATAAGCATCACAATTTTATTGGGCGGTCAGATTCATGTGATATCCGGATAAACGATAATCTGGTCAGCGGAAAGCATTGCGAAATCACCATAGAAGAAGATGGTAAATACTATATAAATGATCTTGAATCCACCAATTCCACTTATCTCAACAAAAAAAAGTTATCCAAAAAGGTCCATTTGCTTTACGGAGATAGAATTGTTATGGGAAACACAATTTTTCGTTTTTTTGTTGAAGAAAGCCTTGATTAAGCCGTCGCTCATGACGGGAAACAGCCAATACCAAGATAGTCCATTCACAATTTTAGCTTATCTAATAAAGTCTCGCCCCTGCCTGCTGAAACTTGAAAACAAAGAGCCATAGAACCTCATTTTCACATTATAAAATATTTGCTTTTTAAGAAAAATTATAATATAATATTATTAATTCATTGATTTTTTTTGATTCAAGCATTATTTTTATAGTGATAAAAAAGAAAACATAGTGATACTTAGTTAGGCAAAAAGGAGAAACAACTTGGAGGAACGAAGAATTCATCACAGAGCCCAATTTCAAGGAAAAGTTGAGTGCTCCGAAAAAGCAGAAATAAAGGCTTATGATATCAGCTTGTCGGGCATTGGAATTGAAAGCAACAGAAACCTTCAGGAGGGCACAGTGGTGTTTTTACTGATTACACTGAATGCCAAAGGAATAATCAAGGTCATAGGTCGCGTCGCGTGGACGACAGAGCACACCCATAATGCCTACAAGTGTGGAGTTGAATTTTTTTCACTTACCAATTACGAACAAACAAAAATCAAGGAATACATTGAAGATCATCATATTGATAACTGAATTATTTTAGCCCATTATTGGGATACATTTTTTTGGACACAAGCTTATATAATGATTCAAAAATACCCACCACATAGGCACTTTTTACACACAGGGTCATATTGACCCTAAAATTTATCAGTTATATCTCTACAAATGGTGAAACTGATAAAAATAATCAAGATCTTTATGAGAAAATCATTCATAAAAAAACATTTCTTTAGCCTAATTCTTTTTATTAAAATAAATTAAGATAAAATAATAAAAAAAATTAAGAACAGCCTCCATTTTGGCACGTCTTTTGCAATTATATTTACAGAAATTAATAAGGAGGGCCACTATGAGCCATATTTGTATCAAACCAAACACAAAGCATTCAGCAGTTAATTATATGGAAGACTTTATCAATTCTTTCTATGGGCAGAGCTTAACCAGAAGAAACCACTATGATTATCCTGTTTATCATGTTGAAGAAAGCGAAAAGGACTACCAACTCTCAATCGAACTCCCAGGGTACGAAGCTAATGAAATTGATGTCAAAATCGAGAAAGACACGATCATTCTTAATAGTGCGTCCCCAAGCGAAGCAACAAGTGACACTCACAAAAGATCCTTCACACGGCATTTCACCATACCCAAAGATGTTAACCAGGAACTGATTTCAGCTCATTACAAAAACGGATTACTCAAATTAGCGCTTCCAAAAAAAGAGGAAGCAGCCCCAATTAAGATCAAAATCAATTAGCAGTATATACTAATAGGCATTCGCCCGCTTGATAGCTGCCCCCAAAAGGGCAGCTTTTTTTAAAGAAATAATCATTCAAAAAGATTTTTCAGCCACCGATACTCAAAACATGCCCCTAAAGAAAGTGATTCTTTGCTTGTTATTTTTTATTGCTCTAAGCGGATGCGTTAATCAGCCGACACCACTCGCTCCCGAGGATTTGCCAGCGATTAATCTGAAAATTGCCGCGCCAGGTCATATTCCCGCTTTGAGCAAGGCCTATTTTTTGCGTAAAATGAACAGCAAAAAGAGTCTTCTCCAATGCCTGATCATCGCTCAATTATACGAAAGCGAAGCCCGAATGGAAGGAATAAACAGCGATATTGCCTTTGCGCAAATGTGCCTTGAAACCGGATTTCTCCGCTACGGAGGCACCGTGCTTCCTGAACAGAACAATTTCTGCGGCCTTGGAACTCTCAATGCCAGCACCAAGGGTGCCTATTTTAATCACCCCCGCGAGGGTATAAGGGCCCACATCCAGCACTTGAAGGCCTACGGAACCAAAGAGCCTCTAACAACTCCTCAAATAGACCCCCGTTTCCACTTGGTCCAACGCGGAATCGCCCCATTCGTCGAAGACCTTAGCGGTAAATGGGCCACAGACCCTAAATATCACTATAAAATTTTAAGCTTATTACTGCGATTGCTTCAATTTCATTATACAAACCCGAACCTGAAATTTCCCCGACTATCAGGATTGGTTATTCAATATCAAAACCAAGGAGCAGAATATCATCATCAGGTAAAGCCGATCCCCAAGTCATCTCATGAATAATATTCTTGATCGAAGTATCCATATCAATATATTCAAGCTTATCAATTATCGCGCACAACTTTGTCAGCGACTCTAAAAGCCCCATGGACTTGTCCAGACAAACCAGACCATCGGTGAGCATGTAAACCTGCCCTCCCTCACTCACATTCACCTCTAAAATGGAATGTCGGACTTTTTCAAACATGCCTAAAATATCACCCTGGGTTGTAATGATTTCCGCTTTGCCATTTCTTGGTTTATAAATCAATGGAACATGCCCCGCGTTTAAAACCTTCATTTTCCCTGTTGCCCTGTTAATCACCAAAAACAATAGAGTAAGAAAAATATCCTCCGGCAGAATACGGTAAAGTATCGTATTAATGATCTTGATGGAATCCTCCATTTTGAAAACCGGGCCAGTATTTTGCTGAATCAAGGCCTTCAAAGCCGAGGTTGCCAAAGAAGAGCCTGAATCATGACCACTCACATCAGCACAAATATACCCAGTATTATTTTTACCTAGGGACAAAACATCATAAAAATCACCGCCTGCCTGATAAACCGGCTGATAATAAACCCCAAAACGAGCTTCCGGAAAATCCTGGGGCTTAATCAACATGGATTGCTGGGCATCCTTGAGTTTTTCGAGCTGACGAATTTGCTGTTCAAAATAGGCCCTCTGTGAACGAGCAAGACGGATGTGAAGACGCACGCGAGCCACGACCTCGGAGTTTTCAAAGGGTTTGGTAATAAAATCCACAGCACCCGATTCCAGACCAAGAACCTTTTGCTGGGCTCCTGACAAAGCAGAAATGATGACCACAGGAATATCAGCTGTCTCAAGATTGGATTTCAGACGGGATAATGTTTCAAAACCCGATTCGCCAGGCATGGATAAATCCAGAATAATCAAGGTCGGTTTTTTCTCAATGGCTATTTTTCGGCCACTGGGCCCATCATAGGCCACATACACAGTAAAGCCTTCGGTTTCAAGAATGATTTTCAAGAGCCTGCAATTTATTTCCAGATCATCTATTACCAAAATAGAAAAAGTTTCTTGCATAGAGCTAAAGCTTACTCCCTTACTTAACTTTAAAAAAAGTCAGGCTGATTATCAAATGTTTTTTTTGTTTTTTGGATTCCCTTAAGCTCCTTCCAGCTTTAAAAGAGCAGACTTCCTGGCCTTTGCACCAGGAAAAATAGGTTTAAGAACATCTCTATCTAGGCATCTAAATGATATTTTAATGGCAATTCTTCTTGGAAAAGTATTGATACTTTTATCGGTTTCAGTTTGATCTACTCCTCCAGTGATACACTAAAAAGAATCTCTACTGATGATTTTCCTGAGTTCAATTTTTAGAAGCTGATTTTAATTGTTTATAAATACAAAAAATATTTTAACATTGTGGTTGATTCTGAATTAAAAAGGAGATTTTCGCATACCCAAAATCGAACACCCTTCCCTTAAATAGCTCACTTTATATAGGAATTCAACTATTTTAACAAAAAAAATGATCTAATTCCGCAGATTCGTTTTAGCAAGAGCCGCAAAGGCTAAGAAAAGATGGCTACGATGTGATGCCTGTTTTTATAATTGGCTGAATATCGAAAATAATAACATCGGGGCTTGGTGCCTGATTAAACTCGCCTTCCTTTCGTAAAAATTTCCTGAGCTGTTCTTCATTGTCAGCAAGATTCACGCTTTTCACTCCAGAATATTTTGAAAGGCGTTCTTTTTGCATTTTCAAATTGGGATCAGTCAGAAGCAGATTCAGCCTTTTATCACCTAAAGCTTGAATCTTTTTACTCGCACTATTTTCCATAACATTCAAATTTTTCATACTTTTTTACTTCCTGTTTTCAATTTAGCCCAAACCAACAAAAATCTCAATAGGTAAATCGGTCTATCTTCATAATGAAAATTTATGACTTTATCTATAGGACAATAATCTCTAATGCCATGGGGATTTAAATTTCATAGTCACGACCTCTAAAAATGGATACTTCTCGATATTCCTGCTATTTTATGGCATTTACAATACACTCAAAAAAAGTATACTTTACATCAGAGTTTCTTGCGCAACAAGAATGGAATAGCTTTTTTATTGTCCCAAGGTTTCCTGCACCAGGGTTTTTCTTTATCGATGAAAATTGGGAATATGCTATTCCATTTTGATCAAAATATTTAATTTATGATTGAAGGTTGATTTCCGAAGGCACGACTTTGGCGATCGGCTTAAAAAATAAAATTGGGAAAAGGAGATTTTTATGTCAGCTATTTTCGATGCATCCAAAATTCAGATAAAATGGGTGGGAATCAGCATTATTGTTTTTATAGTCGCCCAGGCTTTGATAATGCTTGTCTTTGGCATTGCCAATGTTTTTACTCTCGGGATTTTTCGCTTTCTTTTGAACCTGATTTTACCCCCCCTTGTTTATCTTGGCACCGGATATATTACCGGCCGGATTTCACCGGGTATCACTATTTTTGAACCAGCTATTGGTTCAGGTTTGATCGTAACTCTCTCTTCTTTTTTAGGTTTTAACGGCCGCTTAAACCTGGTGCTCACCATTTTGCTGGCTGCCCTGGCTTTTATTTTATCCTTAGTGGGCGCCTATATTGGTGAAAAGCAGCAATTGAATAAAAACAAGGAGGCTTAAGCCTTTTTGGCCCACTGGCTCTTTTATAGATAATACCCTCTCGCTCCAAGCGTTAGGGACTGGAGGCAGGCAAGCTTTTTTTCAAAAAAGCGCGGCCACCAGAATGGCCCTGATAATTTTAGGGTCATTCTGGTCAAAGCCGAGAGGCGGAGTGCCGCAAGGCCCGGCCCGGCGTGGAGTTCAATATTATTTATGGCCAAAACTGATCGATTTTTATTGCGGAAAAAAAAATTGCCGGGCAACGCCCAAAACAGCTCCTGTTAAAAGATTCGTGAAAAGGAACCGGGAAATCAGGGGGATGAACTCTTTTTTTTGTCACAAAGGGGCAATTCACAGAACAAAGCCGTGCCCTCTATCGTGTCCGAAATAAAATAAACCCGGCCCTTTAAATATTTTTCAGCTAAAAGTTTCATGCTGTAACTGCCTATACCTCTTCCCTTTCCTTTTGTTGAAAAGGAGCGCTGGAATATACGGGCTTGAACTTCTTCAGGAATATAGCCCGAATTTTGCACCTTAAAAAGATATTTGTCGGTTTTTTCATAACTGAATATAATTATTGAATTGCTTTGACTTGCTTCAATCGCATTTTTCAGCATGTTAAAAAGAACCCGATCAAGCAGGATACGGTCGGCACACATCAGATCATCAGCTGGCGACAGACGAAGATCAAAGTGGATTTTTTTATCAATATCGATTCCAAGGGCCCGTTTTACAAGGTCATTCATAAAGCTTGCCGGGTCAAAAAGCATGGGGTTTAATTCAATTTCCCCGCTTTCCGCCTTAAACATGGTTTTATATTGCCCAAAGGTATCGAGCAAATGGCTCACTGCTGAAAGTGATGTTTCCAGGAGCTCGCGGTTTTCATTTTCACTGGTCTGGACCAAAAGCTGCAGCACACCGCGCAGGCCTGAGATCACATTTACCGAATCATGGAAAAAGGCCCTTTCCAGATAGGTTTGCATTTTCTTGTGGTTTATATCCATCATGCTTAGAATGTAATAATTATTGTTATTGTAAATAAAAGGCGAAACCGTCACTTCAACGTCCATGGCGATGAAGGAGTCACCCTTTTTCAGGGTAAGCATGGCTTCATCAGTAACTTTATTTTTGCTCTTCTGGGCTTTTAAAAAAACATTGACAGCTCCGCAATATCGGCAATTATGGGAGGTGCCGCAACCACCAGCTGTGCCAGCATGAATGCAACCAAAGAGTTCACCTGGCCGAAGCCCCAGTTCAAGGGTATTTGGGTCCTGGCCCATGGATTTGAAATATTCATCGTTATAAAAAATAAATTGCCGGTAATCGTTCAGCACACCCAATACATAGGGAATTTTTTTCAGGATTTCTGTTAAAAAGGCATGGTTTAGAATTTCATTATGAGCAAGATTGATTTCTTTGGTATTCATTCTCTCTGACGACGCGAAATGGCTATCCTCTGCCATTCTACACGCCTCGTGCAAGAAAAAAATTCGGACTTATATATAGCATTGTTTGCCCCTTGGTGAAACTATAGTTATTTTTAGAAAAATTTCAAATCAAATGTTGCCATGGACTTTACTAAAGGGCTTTAAAAAAACCTGATCACTTACTCACAACACTGACCACCAGTAACAAAACCCCGTAAACGACAGGGACATGGGCCAAATATATCCACAAGGAATGGGTTCCTATCCAAAGCAATGCGTTTAAGGGCTTGCTGCTTTTAATTTCAGGAACGACAAATCGGCGCACGCCTTGCGGGTAAAGAATGTGGCCGGTAAATATTCCCAGGCAGACAAAGGCAAACCAGGGTAAAAGGGGCAAATAATCGACAGGCGCGTAGGATAATGGTCGAAAACCAAGCCAAAGAAGGCCATAAAAAGAAAATCGATGATTTCCCAAAAAAACTCCCGCGCCTAAAACAACTATACCCAGGAAAAAACTAAGCCACTTCCGATTCACCAAAGGAAAGGCAAGAATGATTGATAGCCCTATCATGTGGAGAATTCCGAAAAACACAACCCTCTCCATCGACTGTGCTCCAAATACAAGGGCTGTCCCCAATGTGACCAAAAAGCCCAGACCGATAATAAAAAATCCTCGTTTGAGGAATTTAAAAAACAGAGCTTTCTTATTCACTTTGTTTTTCGCGCGAAAATGACTCAACGTCAGAGAAAGGCCCATGATAAAGATAAAGCTTCCGGCTATAAACCTGGGAAAAAACCAGATCCAGCCGGAATAAAGATCAATTTCGATTAACCTGAACCACACCAGTAAATAAATTCCATGATAGATGGCCATTAAAACCACAAAAAAGCCGCGGATCGCGTCTATTTCCCAAAAGCGTTTCATTATTCTTTGTAACTTTTTCATCTTTATAGGTCAAGATTTTTTTCAGCTGATAATTCTCCGCGCCAACCATGGTTTTTTAATTATTTTCCATGGCTGGTGTTCGCCTTTATTGGTGACGCGAAAACCATTCAGAAAAGGGCTTTTTAATTCAGACACCATTCCACTGACGCGCCTAGTGATACAAAGAAATGATTATCATCAAGCCGGTTATGGCGATTGACAACATGCTCCAGATCGAGCCATGAACTGAGCTTTAAATGTGGTGTCAGGAATTTGTAACCCGAGAGGCTAAAGGCATTGGTCCAGAAAACCGTGCCTGAAGGGGCTTTGAGTTTTGCTTCAAGCCCCGGGTCTCCGATATGCGCATATTGCGAATTGTCTCCCCAGCCAAAAAGATTGATTTCGCCAATAGCGGAAAGGTTCCAGCCAAGTTCAGCTTCCCAATCTCCGGGAATTCCATAACTCAATGCAATGTGAAAATCCTCGCAATCGGGGCCCAGATAATAGCCGATAGGAAAATCAATCCAGAGGCGCCCCACATAATTTTCCACATAAATAAAACGGGAGGTCATTTTTCGGTAGGAGTGAAACAGATTATAGGTCCAGGGATCCACATGGGTGAATTCCCCATCCAGCCTGAAGCGACCTGGCCCAAGAGCAAAATAGGGAGAAGAAAGCAGGGTAAAGCCCGCCTGATAAGCCAGAGCCGTGGGATGCAAATTCACATCAGGCTCTTCGTCGGATTGCATATCATATTGATAATATTCTCCAAAGATTTTCACGCCCTTAAGAGGGGTATAGGTAATGGAAAAGGAAAAGGGCACGCTATAGGAGCCTTCCATGAAAAGATTATGAAAAACGATAAAGGGATTGAAATCCGGGAGCTGAGGCTGTCGGCCGGAAATCAAATCCATTTGATTGAGTTCAAAATGCAGGAAGGGGAAAAAAGTGAAATCCGTTGAACCCACAACAAGGTGCTTTGCCCTCTCATTATAGGACTGCCCGACAAAATAATAATAGGTTTCCGGATTAAGAACAGCGCCGTTTTCTTTATATTCATCGAGCTTTTCACCTTCGGCGATGGAGATGGTCGGATTCAATCGGATAAAATAGAGGCTGTAGGAAATTTGCTCAGAATAAAGCGCGGCTTTGGCATAATCATAAAAAGGCATATGCTGGGTCAGAGTCATACCCGACCATAACGCAGGGCCCAGCTGCAATTTATCACGGCCAATACGGAATTCAACAGGATATCCAAAAAAGGTGGCGATCCCTTTATAGGGCATTCCATTATCAATATTTTTCAGCTCCAGATCAAAGCTATCGGGTTTTAAGGGATTTCTGGGATAATTAAAATAGGCATTATCCATCATCCGGGTGGAGAGGGTCGGTCCAAGCTGCGGCATGAACATCACGGAAAAGCCATTCAGCTGAGTCATGAAACCGGCTTTTAACAACGGCGGAATATCATCAACTTCGTAAACCGATAAATAATCCACAAACATGCCAGGGATAGTGTCACCATCATATATTTCATGTTTCACATCAGTTTTATTCGAGTATTGCCCCCAGGCGGCTGTTTCCAGAATGGGAGTCAAAGGCGACATGGCTTTGTCCAGGCTTTTCTGCAAATCCTTGGCTGCCTGAATATTCTCTGCTGATAAATCGCCTTTATCGATCAAAAGACCCAATTGCTCTTTTAACCTGGCTGCGATGATTGGTTTTTGATTAAGAGGAGGAACCCATCCTGCTTCAAGAAAAAGCTCTTCAGCCATGCGATAGGAAATATCATCCAGGGGAATGATGTATTCATCCTGGGCAAATGAAAAAAGGCACATAAAAACGAATAATAAAAAACAAATTAACTGTTTCATAGGAAACACTCCTCAAAGGACTTTACTTGAATAACCAACCCGGGAAGTATATTACAGCAAAGGCAATGCATCAAGAACTCTTACCAAAGTCCATGATATTGACAAAAATCGATTCATGCACCATGTTAAGGTATGAAAAGATTGTATTTTTTTGTTTTTTTGATAATTTCGGTTTTTTCAGTGCTTTATGCTGAAGAGAATTTAGAAAATATTCCCCTGGATGATCCTGTTTATGCCATTTTGTCCCAATGCTACTCTGAAGGCTGGATCGAATATTTACCACAGATACGCCCCTATCGAAGAAACCAGGTCGTTAGTTTATTGAATCAAGCCATTGATTCCATCCCCATTGATTCTGATAAATTTCTGTCGGATACAGCAAAAATCCATCTTCAGCGAATTAAAAAAGCCCAAAAGCAGCTTCAAACGTCCACAGAGGAAAAAACAGTGGGCTTTTTCAATTTCCCCCTTGAAGCGACCTTAAATGCTGTACTCAATCGCCCTGGAGATAGCGTGCCAAGCCTGGGTTTTTCAATAGACGCCGGTTTTTATCATGACAATCTCTATTTCCTGTCACTTTCCAACAGAGTCCAGCTCCAGCTCTTACCCTGGACCACACCACCCTATCGCTATTTACAGGAACCCCCGCGCTGGGATTACAATTACTATACGTGGTTCCTCAGTCAGGGAACAGAGGGCTTTAATCATAACGCCGAACACCTTCCTGGCGAAATTGACATGTCCATGGTGATGAACAACATCACCCAGACCACCGTGGATTTTGGCCTCCTGACCTTTCATATGGGCCGTGATGTTCTTGACTGGGGGCCAAGCCCGATAGCCAACCTCTGTTTGTCCAAAACCGCGAAAGCCTACGATTATTTCCGCTTTGACATGCCTATCGGCCCTCAGGGCACTTACACCTGGATGACCGGCTTTCTGCAGGATTTCACTGGAATCGGCTCTGCTGACATTGATCAAAAAATGGTAACCTCACACAGGGCAGAGATGCAGTTCACGCCCTGGTTTTTATTCGCCATTTATGAATCGGTTATTTATAGCAGCCGTTTTGAAATGGCCTATTTGAACCCCCTGTCCCTTTATTACATCAGCGAAGTGCGATTAGGCGATTACGACAATAAGCTGGGCGGCGCGGATTTTATTTTCAAACTACCCAAAAGCCTTATTTATCTTTCAATTTTCGCAGATGACTGGCATACAGCCGAGCATATCATTAATCCTCTTTATTACCACAACATCTGGGCAGGCTTGATTGGTTACAAAATCTACGATCTGATTCCCCGGCTGGATTTATTTGTTGAGTACGCCCACATGAGCCACTGGATGTACACTCACCGTGAAGTCCTTGGCCACAGCAACAATTATTCTCACTACGGCTCTCACCTGGGGCATTTTCTGGAACCCAATTCCCACATGCTTCAAATCGACGCGTCCTACACACTGTCACCACAATTGAAAATCGGTTTATCTTCCTGGATCATTCAGCACAGTCTTGGCACCATTGACCAGAGTTTTGAGGATCTTGGCTGGGATCTGGGGGCATACACTAATTTTATTGATACTTACCATTATCTGGATTTTAATGTGCCGGGCATTCACCATGAAACCAATGTTGATCTAACCCTTTACGGAGAATACAGCCTCCCTGAGCTGGGCGCTTTGATAAAGGCATTCTATTCCTTTGAGTTCACTCATAACCTGAATCAGGAAGCAGATATCCAAAGAGTAGACCATTTCCTTACAGTGGAAGCCCGTTTTTTCCGTTACTGAAAAAAAGCCTGAATCAGGGTTTTCTGAAAATCAGAGTGGATTACACCCTTAAAAAACTTCACGCCCAATTTCATGGGTTTTTGGAGATACCATTTGAGGCAAAAAAGGGGGAGGGGCAGACAGCCCACGCTCCAGTGACCTTGAATCACAGTATCATATCTTGAAAAAGGACAAACGCTTTTTATACCATTTTTCAACCGGCCTTATGCCTTCGGTGCGAAAATAGCCAAAGGGAGAACAGTGGGCTTCAATGGGCTTCATGCCCTGGCGTTTGATTTTTTTTTCTTGAGGAATATGGGAATGCCCGGCTATGACATGGCTGACCTTTTCCTGTGTTTTCAAAAAACGCCCAAAACAATCGGCGCCGATAAAGGTTGAAAAATAATCCCATTTTTTAAAACCGCGATAAAAAACCATTTCCCTAAAAGGAATATGGTGAAAAACAGAGCAAATTTTTTTGCATTGCCTTTCAACACTTTCCACCTGGCTGACAAATTCATGAAACAAATGGGCACAAATATCCTGATCGCTTTGCAGGATTTTCTGATCATAAAAACGCGCCTTGTGTTTGTCCATCCAGGTCATGCCGCCATAGGTTTTTTCCGCGAAATCCTTAAAGCTTAAACCGCTGCCCGCGGGTTGAAAGGAATAATCATACCAACCCATGGAACCTGTAAAAGCGATTTCATTTTTCACATAAGGTTCCATCCATAAAGGAACAAAATTATTTCTCTCGGCTATACTCACCAGGTCGCTGTAATATTTCAAAAAGCTGTTTTCATGACCCGGCTCAATCCAGATGTCATGATTTCCTGGAACAAAAAGCTTCACAGCCTTGATCCGGCTCAGGACTTTTAAACCTTGTTCAACGCCCTCAAGAGTATTGGCCACATCTCCGGCTAAAATAAAAACATCAATCTCCTGGGAGTCCAGAAGTTCACACATTATCTCAGGTATCAGACGATTTTCCGGAACCCCCTGAATATGAATATCCGAGGTATAAGCTACACGCATGTCAATTCCTTTTAATCAAACCTTGATGTTGATGCGGTTTCCAAGGTAATCGGGCAGATAGGAATTCACCAGATTATCTGTGTTAGATTGAATTAATTTAAGAGCTGCCTCTGCCTGCTGGTCCATGGCCTTTTTCAGAATCCGGGGGCTTAGCGGAGCCATTGCAGCTTCTCCCGTCCGATTTATATTATCCATAAAATGATGATAACCATAATCACTTTTTTTAGCAAGGGCGACAGCGATAAAAGCAATTATATCTAGGGCACTTTCACAACTGAAATTCTGAAAGAATTATGAAAATTACCCTTATTCAAGTCTGAAAAGCAAGACTTTTGAGGGTAACAGCCCGCCCCCAACCCCCAAGAAGTACCCTCTGGGAGCGAAAAAAAATTGAAAAGGCGGCCTTCCTTTGATGTGCAATGTTTAACTCTTCTGAAATAAAATAAAGGAGTTCTGATTCCGGTTTCGCTTAATTAATTCAGCCTTTGGCTCTTTGTCGAAATAGGGCCTGCGCGGCAGCTATTCCAGAATCAGAAAACCCACCTTCCGCACTAAAATAGTAATTTATTATATTATAGAGAAATAGAAAAGGCGATTTTGCAAATCGCAAATTCTAAACTCTAAATAATATAAGAAATTACCTAAATTCACTGCGGAACGTGGGATAAAACGCAAAAAAAAGAGCGAAACACGACACGAATTCTCACTCAAGTCGACACACAAGATTTTGAATTGGTTAAGTAAAAACCGGCATTTCGGTATCACGCGTTAGGGAATAGTATGATAAAGCTGTAAAGTATTTACGGTAGATGGTATAACGTTCTTTGCTTGGAGTTATCGAAAGTAAAGG
>JAFGWI010000240.1 GCA_016937215.1 Spirochaetales bacterium
GAAAAGGCGATTTTGCAAATCGCAAATTCTTAACTCTAAATAATATAAGAAATTACCTAAATTCACTGCGGAATGTGGGTTAAAAGCCTATTTGTTTGGTTATTGATATTGTGGGCGTTGCCTGCCGCCCGGGGGCAGGGCAGGCCGGGCTTTCCGGGACTCCGCTTTCGCTCCGAAATCCTCGGCGCGAAAAAATCGCGCCTGCGGGTTTCAGTATGGGGTTTTTTAAAAAACCCCATACTGCCCCTTCAATCCCTAACGCAGTAATAGGCATAAATCATTTATTTATCATCGCTAGGGCCATTGAAAAAATCAGGACTTTTGCAATTAGCTCTCATTATTTATCTTTGTCTTAAGCGATGAAAACTCACGGAATTCTCTGAGTAAATTTCTTGCGCTTTCTCTGCTGATAGTCATGCCTTGTTTTGCCATATAATCGACTAAAAATGATGACCCGCTATGTTTGCCAAAAAGCATGCCGCTGTTTGGGTTTCCCACTTTTTCAGCTGGAAAAGCTTGAAAAGAAGATGGGTTTTTCAATAAACCCCGGCAATGAATACCTGATTCGTGGCAGAATACGCGGCTGCCGACTATGGGTTTATCAGGCGGGATAATTTGTCCCGAGAAATCAGCCACTGTTTTTGATAGATGGAATAATTTTTTTGAATCGATGTTGGTTTTATATTCACCTGACTGGATTCCTATCATCACGATTTCAGCAAGCGCCACATTGCCCGCTCTTTCACCTAAACCATTGACCGTGACATCGATAGTTTCCGCTCGACTGTAAATCGCGCTTAACGCGTTGGCTGTTGCTAATCCCAAATCATTATGACCGTGAAACTCAATGGGTAAGGAGCTGGCTTTTCTTATCATTGTTATCAAGCCTTCGACTTCCCGGGGTAAGGCGCTTCCAACTGTATCAGACAAACGGATTCGGTCAATATTCAGGTTTTCGGCTATATCAAGTGTTAGAAGAAGGTTTTCCAATGAAGCCCTGAAACTATCCATAAGCCCGATGCTGATAAAATCGAATTTTTTTTTGGCAAGGCGAACCAGATCGTTCAGTTTTTGGATTGCTGTGTTAAAATCCAGATCAAAAGCATCGAGATGAATTTTTGAAACAGGAAGGGCCATGTGAATATTTTTCGCGCCACAGGCTTCAGCTGCTTTAATATCATTTTCCTGTGCCCTGCACCAGAGAATAAAGGGAAAGTCAGGGTACTTTTTTATCATTTGTCCGATAAACCGGATTTCCTCTTTGCCCATGGCAGGTATGCCTATTTCGATTTCATCAATTCCGATTTCAATTAAGGCTTGAACTATTATCTCTTTTTGTGTGTAAGTAAATGATACACCAGCGGCTTGTTCTCCATCTCGTAAAGTTGTATCCAATAACTTGATTTGTTTCATTACAATCCTCCATGTCAAAGAATTAAATGGCTGGTTTGGAAAAATAGGCAGACGGAATAGCTGCTTTTCGGCAGGAAAAATGATTTATGTAAGATTCCTTGATTGTTTTGCCATTGCTGATTGTAATTATCCTGTCAGTAATGCTTGCAAGAAAATCTTTTTGATGAGAGACTATGAAGATTATCTTTTTTTCAATATTTCTGATTTGGAAAAGCAGATCCACTATTTTCAGTATCCATCGTTCATCAAGAAAAGCAAAGGGTTCGTCAAGTAACAAAATATCCGGATTATAGGTTAATAATTGAGCGAGGGCGGCTCTTTTCAATTGGCCTCCAGATAGTTTGTCGATATTCGCGTTTTTTAATCCCTCCAATCCAAGAAAGGAAATATATTTATCTGCTAATTCTTTATTCTTCGATCCATAGAGAACATTTTCTTTAAGAGTTAGGAAAGGAAATAACAAAGGATCTTGATACAGTATTCCGCAACTTCTATGCTGAGGTTTTATATTTAGGTTTTTGGATTTATCAAACCATAAATCCTGGTTGTATTGTATGAAGCCGCTTTGAGGCAGCATCAATCCGGCAATCATTTTTAGCAAGGATGTTTTGCCAGCACCTGATGGCCCTGAAATACCCAGGCATTCTCCAGGCGTACTTTGAAGATGGTATTCATGATTTATAAAACCTTTTTCGCTTCTTAAAGGCCGGGTTATATTAATAGTCAGCATATAAAGGGGTCTTTCTTTTTTTTTCTATAAATAGGCGGTTAATGACTTCCATAATGACAGCCGAACATAAACTAATACCCATTAACACCAAGGCATAGTCAAAGGCTTCATGATATTGAAAGGTTTCAACCAATTCAAAAAGAGCGATGGATGCCACTTTTGTTTTGTCTGGAATACTGCCTCCTACCATTACGATTACTCCAAAGGCGCCAATTATATGGGAAAAACAAAACACCATGGATTTGAGAATCAGTGGAAGGCTTTGAGGAATTATAACTGTAAAAAATATTCGTTTTTCTGATTTTCCCAGCATACGGGCAAGATCCGTTAAACGCGGGTCAAGGTTTGTGAATGCAGCTCGGGTCTGGCGATACATATGCGGAAAAGTATAAATAAAGGACGCGGCTAAAACACCCCAAAAGGAAAAGGCCAGAGTCTCAGAGAACACCATTGAGAACCATTGGCCCAAAAAACCTTCTGGGGAAAATATTAGCAAAAGGAAGAAGCCCAGGATAATGGGAGGAAAAATCAATGGTAATGAAAAAAAGAATTCAAATAAAATATGCCATTTTGAAGGAAGTTTTGATATTCCAAAAGCAATAGGCGGTACAATAATCAACAACAGTATTGAAGTAATTATAGAAAGCTTGATGGATAATTGAAGTGCCTGGATTAATGACTCATTCATCCTTGAGTCCTTTTAATTATGTATCCATTTTTAATCCAGATATTTTCCGCCTCAGGACTTGTTATGAAATCGTATATCTCCCTTGCTCTTTCTTTCAGCAATATCATCTTTTGTTCTATAGGCATGTAATATTCCTGAGGAACAGCAAATATATGTTTTTCCAAATTTTCCTTTGAAACGATAGATTGGAATTGATTCAAAAAATCCTCACTTGATAAAAACGAAGCTGGAATAAAGGCATTATCCGATCCGCTTAGAAAAAAATGGGCTGTTTCAGATACATTTGAACCATAAATTATATTGAATTCGATTACATCCCTTTTTATGAACTCAAGGCATTCCATGGCTGCCTTTCCATAGGGTGCTTGTTGTGGATTTGGGATTGTAAGATTTTTAATGTCTTTTAGAATCAGATCAAGTTTGTTGTAGGCAAGTGTTTGTCGGGATATGAATATGAGAGAGCCATTGGCGTAGATTTTAGGTTCTTCATTTGATAAACCTGCCTGGTAAATTTTTTCAGCGCATTCAGAATCGGCTGATAAAAAAAGATCAAAGGGAGCTTTGTTCAAGATTTGTGCTGATAACTTGCCACTGGAACCAAAAACCATATTGATTTTATACCCTTTGGGCGAAAAAAATTGAGAATCGAAAATTTCCATAACATAGCGTGTATTTGATGCGGCTGCTATGGTAATTTTTTTTTCCTCTCTGTTGGTGCAGGCCATAGCCAGCACCAACAATAAAATAAGTGGAAATGAATGAATTTGTTTACGTAAGTACGTACTCATCTGCTATTTCTCCTTTTTCAAGTGCGTCCAGAATAGCATCAACATCTTCTTCGGTTTCAACTCCGCCATACCAGGTGTTGTCCGGATAAATTACCATGGCAGGACCTCTGTCGCAGACCTTTAAGCAGCCTGTCATGGATACAAAAATATCGTCCAACCCTCTATCCATCAATTCCGATTCCAGATAAGGAACCAAATTAACTGATCCTTTTTTGTGACAAATCCCTTGAGGTTCACCACTTGCTCTGAAACTCGCGCATATTAAAATGTGTTTTTCCGGTTTTTGCATAAAATCCTCCGTTTTAAGAACATCCGGCTTTTTGATCGGAACAACCGCTACATACACCGGATTCTCGTTTATTTAAATGGTTCAAGGAACCATTATTAGCTATTGTTGTTAAGGCCTCGTCTATCATGCATTCAAGGGAATGGATTTTTAAACCACTTTGAGTGAGTAAATCAAAGGGTCTTGGTCCGACTCCGCTGACTAAAAGCGTGTGACAGTCTTTCAGGCTTGTTTGAAGTTTTTTCCATCTCAGATCTCCAAAACCGGCTGTTAAGGGAGCTTCGCGTTTTTCAATAAAATTGATTTTCTTGTTTTCGCTTATTTCATAGATAAAAAACTCTTCTGCCTGGCCCAGATGTTTATTGATTAATATTCCTTCTTCCGAGGCCACAGCTATATATTTTCTTTTTTCATAGGGATTCAAAGGCATATTTTGAATTTTTTGAATCAAGGAATAATGGTCTGTGGTTCCTTTGGCGATTAGGCCCATCGCGTCTGCCCGGCATCGGCCGCAATGGGTCATTTGGGGAATATATTTTCCTGTTTTTTCTCTGATTTTGGCCACAAAACTATGACTTGGTGCCTCTACATTTTCAAAGGGTGTTTCTGCTACTGGGATAAAAGCCAGGCAATTATGTAATGTTGCTCCTAGTTGTCCCATTTTTTTGGCGACTTCAGGAATGTGATCAGAATTAATACCTGGTAAAATAATTGTATTTATTTTTACCGTGATCCCGGCAATTACAGCTGCTTCAACCCCAGCTAGTTGTCTATCAAGTAATACTTCTGCTGCTTCTTGATTCATGTAGCGTTTTGAATCAAGACGTACCCATCGGTATATCTTGCTGCCGACCAGAGGATCAACCGCGTTAATCGTTACTGTTAAGTGACTTAATCCGATTTGCGCCAAGTCATGACAATATTCCGGTAGTTTTAATCCGTTAGTTGATAAACATAAATTTATATCAGGATCTTCTTTTTTAATCAAATCCAGGGTTAACAATGTTTTGTCCGGGTTGGCTAGCGAATCGCCAGGCCCTGCAATGCCAGCCACTGTTATATGTTCGTAACGGCTTTTCATCTCTTTATAATAGTAAAGAGCTTGATGAGGGCTTAAAATGCCACTGGATACCCCGGGCCGCGATTCATTAACACAATCATATTTTCGATTGCAATAGTGGCACTGTATGTTGCATTTAGGTGCTACTGGCAAATGAATGCGAATGTACTTTTGTGCGGAATCCTTGTTAAAACATGGATGTTTTTCGATGCTCTTCATGTGGCTTCCTCCTGTTTATTGATAAGTATAACCTACAGGGTTTTCATCCTGTTGGATTTGAATGAACAGGTTTACTATTTCATTCAAAAGAGAACGAGTCCCTTGGTAGCCTATGGTTAATTTGGCAGCCGCGCCGAAACGATCGTGAATCGGAAATCCGATTCTGATTAAAGGTTTTTTTAGTTTTTTTGCCATTTTATATGCTTTGCTTGATCCAATTATCAAGTCAATGTCGTTTCCTTCGAGTTCGGATTCTATGTCATCGTGATCATAGTCTAGGCATATTTGTGGAACAGGATAATGATATTCCTCTGCTATTTGAGTAAGTAGGGGAATTAGTTTTTCATGAGTCCCTCCTGTTGAACAGATCAGCGGTATCATTCCCACTTCAGAAATAAATGAGGCCAATGAATAAACCAGATCTCCATGTCCTATGATTGCTACTTTTTTTCCAAAAATATATTTGTGCGCGTCGGAATAAGCGTCGATGAGTCGACGTCGCTGATTTTCCAGATTAATGGGTATGGTTGTATTGGTTATTTCTTCAAGTGCTGTCATCAGTTGATCTGTCGCTTTTATTCCGATTGGAATGGGTAATTGTATATTTGGTATATTAAAGCGCTCGAATAAATAGTCGCCAGGTGATATTTTGGAATTGATACATATTGAAAATTCTATGTTGGTTTTGGAAGATGATACCCGTGATATTTCATCAACAGAAGTCCCTCCTGGAGGGATTTTATTGAATTCTTTCCATGAACCACCATCCAGAGTATCGGAAAAATCGGGCATTAAAATATAGCTGTAATTAAAGCTTTGAAATATTTCTTTAAGCTGGCGTATATCTTCAGGTGATATTATATTTATAAAGGCAGTGAATTGTTCGGTTTTTTCCTGTTGAGAACAAAGGTGTTCAACTAATGCGCGTTGAGTCTTGAAGAACCCTGTTTCATGATTTCCATTATAACTTGGAGTGGATGTTAGTATTATTTCAGGCAAATTCATGGCTGTTCTTTCTTTTTGGTATTCCTGAATGTATCGGCTTACATCATCTCCAATTGTTTCGCTTAGGCAGCTAGTGGCGATGCCGATGACTTCAGGATTGTATTGACTGATAATATTATCTATGCCATTTTTAAGTTTTTCACCTCCGCCGAACACGGCTGTATCTTCTGTGAAACTTGAAGAAGCAATATCAACAGGTTCTCGAAAATGGGCAATCATATATCTTCTTATATAGGTCGCGCATCCCTGGGATCCGTGTAAAATGGCCATGCAATTTTTTATACCCTTAAAGGCTATTGAAGCTCCAAGCGGTGAGCATAAGTTACAGCTGTTTACTGTAACTTCTTTAGGTAATTCTTTGGTCTTAATCATTTTGACCTCCGATCTGTTTTTTTTGTCGGAATTCGTGAAATTTCCATACTGGAGACATAACGGAAATATATATTTCCTGCGCAAAGTTTTTCATTCCCTCAAATCCAGCCAATGGAATTTTTCTTTCATGGTTGTGATCGCAGAATCCCAAACCCAGCTTCATAGCCAGGGGCCTTTCCTTGACGCCGCCGACAAACAAATCGGCATCCCTTTCCTGGACAAAGCGTGATAATTCCAGTGGATTGGAGTCGTCAACTATAATGGTCCCAGGTCGGCACATGTTGGGTAATTGATTGTAATCATCTTTGTTACCTGTTTGGGACCCTGCGATAACTACCTCCATGCCGATTCGCGCCAAGGCTTTTACTAATGAAAAGGCCTTGAACGCGCCACCAACATAGACAGCTGCTTTTTTTCCTTGTAATTTTATTTTATACTCGTTTAATATGGCAGTTAATTGGGAAATTTCTTTTGTAACTAATTCTTTTGTATTTTTGATTATTTCGGGATTTCCAAAATGTTTTGCCACTTCATATAATGCTGCTGCTGTATCTTCGATCCCGAAATAACTGACATGGGTATATGGAATATTGTATTTTTCTTCCATCATTTTAGCCAGGCTCAACATAGAGCCTGAACATTGAACAACATTAAGATCTGCCAAATGAGCATTACTAATGGCCTCGATTCGGCTGTCGCCTGTCATGACAGATTGGATGTGAACACCCATTTGTTTATAATAGTTTTTAATAATCCATGACTCACCGGCAAGGTTGAACTCGCCTAATATATTAATAGAAGGTTTTTTAGGCTTCGTTCCTTTACCTGTGCCGATAAGTCTGAAAATCGCCGAACAAGCTGCTTTGTAACCATCCTTCTTTGTGCCCTTAAAGCCTTCAGAATGAACGGGAATTATTTGAATACCGATATTTTCAGTGGCTTGTTTGCATACCCTTTCCACATCATCTCCAATTATTCCGATAATGCAAGTGGAATAAACAAACACAGCCTTTGGTTTGAATCGTTTCGCAAGGTAAACTATGGATTCTTCAAGTTTTTTTTCACCGCCAAAGATGACTTCCTTTTCCTTGAGATCGGTAGAGAAGCTGTACCTGTGAAGTTCCGGTCCTGATGAGAGGGCCCCTCTGATATCCCAGGTGTAGGAGGCGCATCCTATAGGTCCATGAACAAGATGGACCGCGTCGGCGATAGGGTAAAGAACGACACGAGAGCCACAGAACACACAGGCGCGTTGACTGACTGACCCGGATGTGCTGGGTGTATCACATGACATGTCAAAATGATCTGTGCCGTTTTTAAATACTTGTTTTACTCGCTCTTTTAGAATACCTTGCATAATTTCACCTTCTTGTTCTCAAGCTTTAACCTTGTGTTAATTTGGCTGCATGTCTTTATTATTAAACTCGACATGAGCGTTTTCACATTACTAATTCAAAACTTTCTTCTGGAGCATCCCTGTCTTTGCGATCCAGGAATAGGTCCAGGATATTTTTAAGCATATACATAGCGCCTTTATAACCAACAGATGGAAAATAACTATGTCCAACTCGGTCAAGAATAGGGAATCCGTATCGCAGGAAAGGAATATCTTCGTCCCGTGCCATATATTTACCGTAGGTGTTACCAATCAGAAGATCAACCTTTTCATTTTTGATTAATTGATGGAGGTAGAACATATCAGCCTGTGGTCCATTTTTAACAATGGCTTCCTTGCCATATTTTTCCATCAACGCATTAATCCTTTTGGTGAATACTTTACCAGCGCTTCCACTAATAATGTATTTAGGATGCATGTCCAGATCCAGAAGGAATTCAGTTAACCCAATGAGTTGATCAGGATCACCATAGATAGCGACGCTTTTGCCGTACAGATATTGCTGCATATCGGATATCATATCAACCAGTTGGCCTCGTTCGGTTTCAAGACTTTCCGAAATTTCAGCGCCTGTCGCGTGACTGGCGGCCATAAGGAAACGGTCGGTCGCGCTGATTCCGATAGGGATATCCTGGAATTCATAGGGAACATCAGCAAGGCGCCGCAGGGTTTCAGCGCCTGGAACAGAGGTGAAATGCCCAAGGGCTAATGTCATGGAGGATTCACCAAGCGATTGAAGTTCTTTGATTGTTGTCCCGCCTTTCGGATAGAACTCATGTCGACCTGTTAATGGCGCGTCCAGAACATCGGATGTGTCAGGAACCATTATGTATTTCGCCCGCATAAGAGACATCATGCGTCGGATTTCAGCCATGTCAGAGGGTTCGACCCATCCTGGAATAATGTTGATTCGGTTTTCGATAACACGCTCAGATTGATTCGCGAAACCCTGGATGATTCCTGAAACCATGTTGGCAAAGCCTGTAATATGCGAACCCACATAAGAAGGTGTACTGGCATACACAATGTATTTACCCTCAGGGATTTTCCCGGATTCCTGGGCCTTTGAAACGATTTGAGGAATATCATCGCCTATTGTTTCTGATAAACATGTTGTGTGAACAGCTACAATATCAGGCTTATAGATTGTATAAATATTATCCAAAGCCTGTACAAGATTGGCCTGGCCTCCAAACACACTGGCTCCTTCTGTAAAAGAACTAGTGCCAGCCATAATGGGCTCCTTATAATGCCTTGTGAGTGTGCTTCGATGATAGGCGCAACAACCTTGTGAGCCGTGGCTGTGTGGAAAACAACGATGGATGCCAAGAGCCGCGTACATGGCGCCTATAGGCTGGCAAGTTTTTGCGGGGTTGATTGTTAAAGCATTTCTTTCTATGACTTCTTTGGGTGTATGTCGTAGTAACATTTTTCACTCCTTTTCTATGATGCCTTGATCAGTGAAGCACTGATAGAAGCTTCTTTTTTCCAGGGAGCTTGCATTAGGCCCCATACTTTTGTGTTGACCCTTCGATCGATTTCTTTATAAAAATTCACAGCTCCTTCAAAGCCAGCGAATGGTCCGCCATAGTCGTAACTATGCATCTGAAATAAGGGAACACCACTTTTTTGAATAACATATTTTTCTTTGATACCAGCACAGAAAATATCGGGCTTCAGCGTTTTGATCAATTCTTCTGATTCCCAATGGGAAATATCATCGATGACAAAGGATTTAGGATCCATTTCTTTCATCATACCATCGTAATTATTGAATTGAAGCCCCTGGCTTTCCAGTGAAGCTTTTTCTTCAGGAGAGAGACGTTCTTTGTATTTGGCAGGATCTTTTTCAACTTTGATTTCTTCTATATTTCGGCTATCGGCATCAACTTTTATAGTCGGAAGAACTTCACGACCTTCATAATCATCTCTGTGCGCGAACTCATAACCAGCTGCCAGAATCTTCATGCCTAATTCTTTAAATAAATCCTGATAGTGATGAGCCCGTGAACCGCCTACAAAAAGCATGGCGGTTTTATTTTCAGTTCGAGGGTAAATTTCTTTCAATTGCTCTTTGACTATTGCCATTTTTTCCGTGATCATTTTTTCTACATTAGCTGATAATTCATCGTCCCTGAAAAAGGAAGCAATTTTACGAAGTGATTTGGCTGTGGATTCAGCGCCAATAAAGTTAACTTTTAGCCAGGGAATACCGTACTTTTCTTCCATCATTTCAGCTACATAGTTAATGGAACGGTGACACATGATACAATTCAGGTCGGCTGTATGAGATCTTTCAAACTGTGTCACCGAAGAGTTACCGCTAAATGTGGCCACCAGTGTAATACCAAGGTCTTCAAACATTTTTTCCAGTAAAAATGCATCCCCGCCAATATTGTATTCGCCAAGCAAGTTGATTCGAAATTTGCCTCCCGTATTGGTGTCGTCATTACCTACTAAATGTTTGAATAATTGGTTGTTTGCAATATGGTGACCGGCTGATTGGCTTACGCCTTTATAGCCTTCACAGGAAAAACCAAAAACATTACAATCTCCGAATTTTTCTTTCATTTCCACTGCAACCGAATGAATATCATCGCCAATTAATCCAACAGGACAGGTTGAAAAAATGGAAATGGCTTTTGGATGAAAAATATCATAGGCTTCCTGGATGGCTTCTTTTAATTTTTTTTCTCCGCCAAAAACAATGTTTTCGTCCTGCATGTCGGTTGAAAAGCAATAGGGCATATAGTTCTCACCATCTGGACCTGGTTGGGTTTGATTCCGTCGGGTGAGCCAGGAATAAAAACCGCAACCTATAGGCCCATGAGTTAAGTTCACGATATCCCTGGTTGGGCCCAATACAACGCCTTTGCATCCAGCATAACTACAACCGCGTTGAGTTATTATGCCGGGGATTGTTCGCACATTTGCCTGAATCTCGATACTGGCAACAGGATCGTTAATCACCATCGACTTGGATCTTTTTTTGGCGACTTTGGCGGGGTATTTGCTCATTATGTTGTCTTTAATAATCTCCGGAATCGGAATTCCTTTGTTATTCATGATTTTCTCCTTAATCTTCATTGTCCAAAACATCATCGCCTTTTTCGGCGGTTCTGACTTTATGTGCCTCGGATACTGGCAGGATGAATATTTTCCCATCACCAGGGCTCCCGGTTTGATTTGTGCTTATAATGGTTTGGACTGTTGTCTTAACCTTTTTATCAGGCACAATAATTGAAAGCAGGCGTTTGGATATCATTCGAGGGCCATCTCCTAGTTGTGAGATGGCTTCTATGTAACCTTGTTCAGCGCCTTTCAATATCTTGTAATCCACAAGACCTTTTCCGCGTCCAAGGACATTACCCATGGCTGTAAAGGAACTGATACCTGCTTTTGAAAGCGCCTGCTTAGTTTCGTTCATCTTGTTTAAACGGATTATTGCCATTACCTCTTTCATAATTATTCTTCCTTGAAACCTGAACTAATGGTATAACTTGACTCAACCGGATAAACAAAGATTTTCCCGTCACCAAAGTTGCCAGTTTCCCCGGTTCGCGCGCTTTTCATGATTACACTCAGGACAAGGTCCTTGTCCTTATCAGCAACAACTGTTATAAGCATTTCTTTTGGGATTTCATCGTAAGTCATTTCGCCCACTTTCAACCCCCTTTGTTTGCCTCGTCCCACAACCGGAACTTTGGTTATTGCGGGAAAACCGGCTTCAAGCAAATTGTCAATTACGGCTTTTGATTTTTCAGGCCGTACTATGGATTTTATCATTACCATATTATCCTCCTTGGTTTTTAGTTGGCTATTCCGAAATCGATAAGCAGTTTTTCCAGATCTTCAATTGGTAACGGCGTTGGAATGACGAACATTTCGTTTTTATCGATTTTTGTGGCCAAGCTACGATATTCATCGGCTTGCGCGTGACTTGGATCATATTCGATAACTGTTTGACGATTGATTTCAGCCCTTTGCACCATGTTGTCACGGGGTACGAAGTGTATCATCTGGGTTCCCAGTTGCTTGGCAAGCTGATCGATCATTTCATATTCGTTGTCAACTTTACGGCTGTTGCAAATGAGTCCGCCTAAACGCACTCCTCCGGCATCAGCGTATTTAACTATGCCCTTGCAAATGTTGTTGGCAGCGTACATGGCCATCATTTCACCTGATACAACGATGTAGATTTCCTGCGCTTTTCCTTCTCTGATAGGCATGGCGAACCCGCCGCATACAACGTCACCTAATACATCGTAGAAGGCATAGTCCAACTCCTGCTCATAAGCACCAAGTTGTTCAAGCAAGTTGATGGAGGTGATGATACCTCGACCAGCACAGCCAACACCTGGTTCTGGTCCGCCTGATTCAACGCATACGGCACTGCCGTAACCCGTTTTCAGGATGTCATCAAGATCAACATCTTCACCTTCTTCGCGAAGGGTGTCCAAAACGGTTTTCTGACTTAAACCGTGGAGCAGAAGTCGGGTGGAATCGGCTTTTGGGTCGCAGCCTACAACCATGACTTTTTTTCCCATCTCAGCCAGACCAGCTACCGTGTTTTGAGTTGTGGTGGATTTTCCAATCCCGCCTTTTCCGTAAATGGCTATTTTTCTCATGTCACTTCCTCCTTAACAGAAGTTTTGGTATTTGCCTTCTTATTTGCACGAAGCGTGCCAAAAAAGAATAATTATTGAAAATAAATAATTTTTTTACCAAACAGCTGTTTTTTGACATTTATGTCACAGGGTTTTTAATTAAAAATCCGCCTTTGACAAAAAAGATAAATTTTACAAACCCAGGATTTTTAGTAAAAATTCCCAGTTTTATAAAAAAGGCCAAATCTTGACATGGAGGTCATACTTTTTAAGATTTTTTTTAACCAATTGACATAAATGTCATTTCAGGGCGTTGCCCGGGAGGCGCTCAAAAAAAACAATAATCCCTGTATTGAAACAACCACCCGGGCCGGGCTTTTCCAGGCTCCGCTATGCTTCGACCAAAATAGCGGCTAAAAAGCGCCGCTATTTTGTTGGCCGCGCCAATTTTGAAAAATTGGCTTGCCCCTTGCAAATCCCTAACGCGAAAAACTGGCCGTCCGGGGACAGACCTCCGCCCGGGGACAGACCTCCGCCCGGGGACAGACCTCCGCCCGGGGACAGACCTCCGCCCGGGGACAGACCTC
>JAFGWI010000023.1 GCA_016937215.1 Spirochaetales bacterium
CTTTCCGCACTAAAATAGTAATTTCTTATATTATAGAGAAATAGAAAAGGCGATTTTGCAAATCGCAAATTCTTAACTCTAAATAATTTAAGAAATTACCTAAATTCACTGCGGAATGTGGGGTAATATCTTCTTTATTTTGTATAATATGTTGAGATTCTCCACGCCCACTAGATGTTTTAAATACAAAAATAATAGCTTTCAGGATTTTAAGAACATTGGCAATATGCATGAAAAATTTTCTTTTTGTTGGAGTTTTAACATTTCTACCACAATAATAATTATCTATAAAAATTATATCTTTATCTCGCCAAATCATATAATTCGAAATATAATTTGCATCATTATGTTGAAAGGTTCGTTCAATCATGTCTATTCTCCTTATTTAACAACATCTTCTACTTTTATTTTTGTAACGTCATCAAGCATAGTAAGCTCGGTCGGGCCTTTTAAAACATATTCCCTGATTCCTGCACGCTTTGTATAGGTCAAGATGTAGCCTTTTCCTGTTACTACAGGAAAAACTGAAAATTGGTCATTAAAACTCTTTGTGGAGGTTATGAGTAGTTCGAAAAATTCATCTTTAAAAAATTGAATCATCTCTGATGATCAATCACCCTGTTCCTTTTTCCAGGCATCGTATTCTTCTTGCATTCTATCCATAACCCAGACCATGGCTGGTGTGGGAATCCGTTTGGATTCGTCCATAGGGACTTCGCCGATGTCGAAATGAAATTCAAGATAATCAGAATATTCATTATTTCTATTAGTTACTAATGATAATTCTGTGATACGCCTTTCTATTCCCATTAGAACAGTAATATCTTCTTTATTTTGTATAATATGTTGAGATTCTCCACGCCCACTAGGTGTTTTAAATACAAAAATAATAGCTTTCAGGATTTCAGGAACATTGGCAATATGCATGAAAAATGTTTTTAAGCTCTGATCTATAAATGTAATAGGAAAAAAAGCATTTTCTATAAATAAGTTATCACCTTTTCTAAAAATTTTATACCTAACAATAATTTTTTCTTTATTATGATAGGGGAAATCCATTTGATTCATTTTATCTTCTCCTTATTTAAAAGCATCTTCCACTTTGATTTTAGTTACCTCATCAAGATTCGCAATCTCGGTCGGGCCTTTTAAATATATTCCCTGATTCCTGTACGCTTTGTATAAGTCAAGGTGTAGCCTTTTCCTGTTACTACAGGAAAAACCGAAAGATAGTCATTTAAACTCTTTGTGGAGGTTATGAGTAGTTCGAAAAATTCATCTTATAAAAATTGAATCATCTCTGATGGTCAATCACCCTGTTCCTTTTTCCAGGCATCGTACTCTTCTTGCATTCTATCCATAACCCAGACCATGGCCGGAGTCGGAACGCGTCTGGATTCGTCCATGGGGACTTCACCTGTGTCGAAATGAAATTCTAACGGGTCTGATTCTTCTGTTTTTCTTTCTGTATCCAGACGAAGATTTGTAATACGCCTTTCTGTGCTCATTAAAACAGTCACTGTTTCATCATGACCGATAATATCCTTAAACTCGCCTTGGCCATTTGGAGTTTTAAATACGAACATGATAGCTTTCAGGGTTTCTGGAATATTGGCAATATGCATGAAAAATTTATCTAATTCTGGGTTTTTTAATGTGTCAGGAAAAAAGGAATTTTCAATATACATCCTATTATCTTTTCTATAAATAATGTATCTTGATACGAAGTCTTTGTCCTCTCTATGCCTGAAATCCATTTGTTTCATTATAATACTCCTTATTTAAAAACATCTTCCACTTTAATTTTTGTAACTTCATCGAGATTGGAAATCTTGGTCGGACCTTTTAAAACATACTCCCTGATACCAGCTCGTTTGGTATAAGTTAAAGTATAACCTTTTCCTGTTACTACAGGAAAAACAGATATATATTTATCCAATAATTCAGCCAAAGCCCAAAGTGGATCTGTTTTTTTCTCTTTTCCATTTTGTTTGGCAAGTTTTTCAATAATTTTCAATTTATCCCAACTCGGCTCTATCCCTTCCAGTTCTTTCCAGACCCTGTCCATTTCTCCTTTGGAATATTTATCAACTTCAATACCAAAAACCTTTTTTCTGAAATAAGCTTTATAATCCTTTTTAAAAGCTTTAAATTGTTTATCAGCAAACGAATCCTTTACCATCACGACCGGCGGATTTATTTCATCCCAGGAAGCATATTCCTCAAAAGCCTTACGGATATTCTCAAAATTGGCTTCATCTGTCAGACCAGGCCTGTTTTTGAAAACAACAAACCAGTCGCCTGGTTTCAAGGCCAGGTCATCCTCAGGATATCCGACTAGTATTTTGCTGGTTCTCACATCGCCGGCTCCCTGCATAAAGAAAAGGTCTCCTACAAAAACAATAGGTTTGGGAGCAAATTCAAAGGGCCCGCTGTCTGTACCCGGTTGTATACGGAAAAGGTATTCCGAAACAATTTCTCCTTTTTTAAGCATGTCAATATATAGAATGCGCTCCACTTCGCTGAGGGGAGTGCCATCTTTAATCAGCCGGATTTTTTCCGATATGGCCAGTTTTTTGTAATTATTATAACGGGTTTTTAATAATACAGCTAACTCCGCCTGAGGGGGAATAGTGCTTAATTCATTCATCGATTCATCAACAGGAAATTCCCTGTCATAGGCAAAGGAAGTCATGTCAGTTCGGCCTTCCACATCCACGACTGTGATTTGTGCTATATCAGTGATCCCTTCAATCTGATACTGGGCTTCTATACTAAGACTTTTAATATCAGGAAATTCCCTTCGCGCGTCGCTTGTTACAATTCTGATTTCTCCATCATTCAAACTTTGGGAACGGATTTTTTGGGCATATTCAAAAATATATCGTAGCCGGGCAAGGTATACTGATTTATCCGGGCCTATGGCCAAAAGCCCCTTGTTGGCGCTGTCTGGTATGGCATCATGTACACTAATCGCCAGAGGATACTGCTGGTTGGGCATGTATACTGCATCAGCCAGCCATGCCTCCATTTGAATAATGGATTGTTCGATTACCAGTAATTCACCATCAGGTGCCGGATCACCATAACCATATTCACGCGCAAGATTAGCTTCAAGCCTGACCATATCTCTTCGAATTAGTTTATATATTTCCAGCAGCTTTTTGGGTTTATTAATGGCACTTTGATATTTTTGTTTTAATTGATCAAAGACTGCCCGGTTCGGTTCAAATTGGCCATTATATTTGACCTGCAACTCGGCCAAAGTGTTCTTCAATTCAGTATGGCACTGTTGAATCTCAGGAGAATACTTCTGCCATTGCTTTTCCAGATAAGACCTGTAAAAACTTTGACTTTTGCTAAAAGCCGATTCGTATATTTTTTTTTGTATATTTTCGGTTAATGTGTTTGATAGAGCAAAAACCGATGCCAGTACCGCGTGGGTAATCAGGAATTTGCCCCATTCATTACCCGCCTGAAGAGGATTTTTACCCGCCCGTAACAACTCAAAGGCAAATATGGGAGCAGTAACCAGAACACCAGTCAGAAAATTGGCCCCGGCATTAATAAAAAACAGGGCAACCGAATTGGAAACCCGGCCGACACCGATCAACCCCTGTATCATCCGGCCAACAGCCTTGAAGGCCCCGAACATCAAAGCTGTAGATGCCAGTGATAATCCGAATTTGCTCACCGATCCGTCAAAAAAACGTGTTCCTCTGTTGGCATTTTCAAATAATTCGGGAGCTACAGTGAATGCAACCACTTCCATGGCAAAGGTAGCTACTCCGGCGGCTGTTGCTCCAATGAGTGGAGTCAAAGCCCCCAGAGCGTAGGGGGCCGCGATAGAAATGGCAATAGCCAGAACAACAATAAAGGCAATATCAATCCAGAAACCTGCGGTACGCCCTTTTTCGATATATTCTTCAGCTTTGGTTGTATAAGGCTTAATCAATTGCTGAATCCTGATCAACTCGGTCTGGGCTTTTTGAATATCGCTTAAATTGCTGATTGTGATCAAATCGTCTATGCGCGCGCGTACATCATCAAACAAGGCTTCTTCATTTACAAAAAGGCTGTCCAGGTTCCCGATATTCTGCCTGGTTTGTCCGGCAATGTAAAAAAGCACCAACGCCAGATTGTAACAATAAAAATGATTGGTGGCTTGGGCAATCGTCCGGTTAATCTCGGTATCAAGTTTGTTTTTCTGCTTAAAGGTATTGTAAGCACGTGTCAAACTGGACTTTGCCTTGTCCCGAAGGGTATTTATTTTTACTCCCAGTCCGGGAATGGTGGTCGACATAGGCCCTATATCCTTATACATATCGCTGTAATACATCGTATAGCCAGGTGTATAAGGGCTGGACATGCTGGAATATATCAGCACTGATCCCCAATTCATCGCTTTTCGATCATTATAAAGATATTTTGCCCTTGAGTTATGTTTTAAAAACTCTTCAATACCCTTGTCCGCTTCATCCAGCTGTTTTAATAAATTGGGTAACAGACTGGCTGTGAACAGAATTTGAGCTTCATTGAATCTTTCTGTGAATTTGGAAGAAGCATTATCAAGAACCTTCTTCAAATCATTATCAATCTTTGACGCAATATCATTAAGCTTGCTGGCTGTATTAAGGGACGCGTAATTATTGGAATAATCAAAAATACACTCATCACTGATTTTTTCGCCATCAACACCCGATTCAAAGGTGGCCCATTTTTGTTTTTTAAACAGATCATAGGAGAAAAAATTAATACCATAAAATGTATAAAAAGAGACTTCTCCTTTTTTGGAAAAATATTCATTCAAGGGCTTAAAACTGGCATTTACAATATCAGTTAGCACCTGATAAATGACCCAGTCCTGCGCTGAACCATTCAGCATTTGATATTCATGGCCCAGATAAAAAAGAAGCCGATCAATACGAGCTATAACCACATTTAAAAGGGAATTCAGAAAATTCAATGCGTCACGTAATTTGTCAGGCTGTTTTATTTCAAAATAATGGGTAATATTAAAAAGATGATAAACATAAGTCATATGGCGGAAAAACATCCCCAGCTGGTTCATGACAGGTTCATAATCGTCAAAGATTTTCTTTTTATATCCCACATACGCATCATTTGGGGCTTCTTTAAATGTGTACACATTAATACCCCAAATTACATTATAATGAGTGTAAATAAGTTCAGCCTGGTCCTTTTTTTGCTGATCATTTGTTTTGATTGTCAAGGAAGCTGTATTTTTATCAAATTCATTTATTTTATATAAAATCTCGCAAAGTTTGGGTTTTATTTGATCGATTATTGGTTTCAGCACATTGGTCGTTAATACAACTTCTGAGCTTTCAGCTGAATTTCCCTGTGTTTGTATTGGTCTTGGAACATAGACATAGGTATAATGAAGAATAGTATCATCCGATGTGTCACCTAAATTCGGATTAGCTTCTTTGATGATAGCAGTTGTGGTGGAAAAGCGGCTTGCAAGTCCACTAAGGGATTCACCATTAACCATAACCTTTTGATAGAGTCCGCTTTGCTGAACTGCGGTTGTGCTACTCATTCTTTTACCTCTGATTTGGACATTTTGATACTTGTATCAATACCCAAAATTTCCTGCTTTTCATTTTTGCTTTTGATATGTATTGTATAGATTCCGGTTACAAGATCAGCCTCTTCCAGTTCCGTACTGCTTTTTGCGATATTCCCAGATCCGGATTTCTGACCATCTGAAAAATAAAGTTCATAATCCATATCCACTTCTTTTCCTAAAAGAATATCAATGATATTAATCTTCAATTTATCACCCATCTCAATCGTGCCGCTTTTCACCTTCTCACACCGAAACGCCCAGGCCTCAAAAAAGAACTTCGGCTTTTCACTCAAAGGCGTATCTCCCGGAATATACTGATAGCGCCACTTCACCTCGGCCAGCCCCTTGTCCTTTCGCACAGACTTTGTCGCCACTGGCGGGTCTATCTTGGGGTCAGCGCCATCAGCATAAATCTTGAACTGCACTCCGCCCCGGAGGCCCTGCTGGCTCTGGATGTTCACCGAAAGGGTCACCTCTTCGCCAATCGTGGCTTTGTCGCTCGACCACTTTGGATCATTCAAGCTCCGTTCGTCGGTCATGGAATTGGGCTGGCCTGGTTTGGCCACAGGTTCACGC
>JAFGWI010000241.1 GCA_016937215.1 Spirochaetales bacterium
AATGGTACATTACACCAGATAATAATTATACGGAAAGAATGGTTAAGCTTTTTGTAATCGGTAGAAAAAACTGGATGTTCTCGGACATTTTACGAGGAGCATATTCCAGTTCGGCAATGTACAGTTTAATTCAAACAGTGGTTGCTAACGGATTAAATGCTTATTGGTATTTGAAGTATATATTCATCAAGCTTCCGTACGCACAAACTGAAGATGATCTACGCGCTTTGCTTCCGATGAATGTAACAGAGGAACAACTGGCTGAGTTTATGAGAGATACGCTTTAGCGCTTCTCAGGTAACGTCTGTAACCTTTGTTTTGATCGTAGCGAAGCAAAGCATCTCAATTGAAAAAGCGTGTTGATTCACGAACCAAGTGGTCGCGCGCATAACCGGTGCGTTAGTGGTAACGACAGGCAAGATTCGCTGTTTTTCCTTCTCAGAATGGCATTGGTCAGCAGTTATCCATACCAGCTGATTTGCTATACATTTTCTTCTCAGAAACACTTCCCTTGTGATTTTTTCAGGCAGGAATCGGCTTCGCATTTGTAGCATATTTCATTGGGTAATTCATCCTTTTGGAAAAAATCCTGAATATTATTCAGGCTTGTCTGGGCGATATTACTCAATGCTTCCTTGGTAAAAAAAGCCTGATGGGAGGTAATTAAAACATTGGGGAAGGTAAGGAGCCTGGCAAGAACATCATCGTCTAAAATCTGGGACGAGAAATCCTCGAAAAAATAATCGCTTTCTTCTTCATACACATCCAGCCCGGCAGAACCGATTTTCCCGGTTTTTAGGTTTTTCAAAAGGGCTTTTGTGTCTATCAAGCCGCCCCGGCTGGTATTGATCAGCATCACGCCTTTTTTCATGCTGCTAATGGTGGATTCGTTTACAAGATGATGGGTTTCACTGTTGAGCGGACAATGCAATGTGATGATATCGGAATTTTTATAAATTTCTTCGAGGCTGGTATAGCGAAAACCCAATTCTATTTCAAGTTTCTGTGCAGGAAATTTGTCGTAAGCCAAAATTGACATTCCGAAACCCTTGAGAATCGAGATCAGTTTCTGGCCGATTTTTCCCGTGCCAATAATCCCAGCTGTTTTACCGTGCATATCAAAACCTAGAAAACCATTGATGCTGAAATTATTGTCACGAGTCCGGTTGTAGGCTTTATGGGTTTTTCTATTCAAGGTCAACATTAAAGCCGCGGCGTGTTCGGCAACAGCATAGGGTGAGTAGGCTGGTACGCGCACCACGTGAATATTCCTGTACGCCTTTTTCAGGTCAACATTATTGTAGCCGGCACAGCGCAAAGCGATCAGTTTTATTCCCTGGGATTTCAGGATCTCCAGTACATCGGAATCGAGTGTGTCGTTCACAAAGGCGCAAACCACATTGAACCCGGCAGCCAGTGAAGCGGTTTGCCGGGTGAGTTTTGATTCAAAGAAACTAATCTGAAAACCGAAAGAAAGGTTTTCAGATTCAAAGGATATTTTATCATAGGGCTTTGTGTCGAAAAAAGCGATTCTCGCTTGATTATCATGATTCATGATTTTCCTCCTCGCGATCACTATCCCCTGGCTTTTTTAGGCAAAATCATTATTCTATTTATGCTTCATAATCGCCTTGCTCAAGGGGCTGATAAGTGAAAGATTTTAACTTCAACAAGCAATAGAAATTTGATTGCAGGTTTAATCATTTCCACTTTCACATTTAATATAGTAAAAATTGTGAAAACAAGCTGTAACCTGAGTTACGAATTGGTAAAAAAATGAATCCCTATGAATTGGGCTTTGTTTGTGATTTTTCCCAGTCATCCTTAAGCAAAGCGTAGTGAAGGTTGTCAAACCACTGATTATCGTAAAAACGGTCCTGGCTGAAATGGCCTTCTTTTTTCATCCCGCATTTTATCATAACCCCTTCCGACGCCCTGTTTCGGGAATCGCAATTGGCCACTATTTTATGAACAGGATGGGTTTTAAAAATATGATCGATTAACAGCATGGTAGCCCTTGATCCATAACCCTTTTGCCAATAATCTTTCATAAGAAAATAACCGATTTCAACCACTCCGCCATGATGTTCACGTTTTTCTATTATATAAGCAATGCTGCCAATATAGCTGTTTGTTGATTTTAAAAGCAGTGCCAGAAAATACTCCCGACGCTGCGGATTTTTCTGCTGCCCAATATCATTTGCCAGAAAAATAAAGGACTCTTCTTCTGAATGGCTCTGGGGCAAACGAGAATATTTCAATATTTCATAATCAGAGCGCCAGCTGTGATAAATTTCCAGATCCGAAATTTGATGCTCCCGGATAATAAATTCATGGTTTTCTGTTGCAATCATACACCTTGTCCTTTTCCCATCCTGAAATCCTTTGATAGATAATTATTTCCGTTTTTTGTAAAAAATGCAAGAATGCCGCAGATAAAAAATCATTGGTTTTAGCATACCAGATAGAATGGACTTTAATCATCGGGGCTTTGCCTTCTAAGGTTTTCTGTGCTGGTCATAAATACTTCGTATATATTGCTCGCTGTCGGGAATGCTCATTGGCATTCACTGTATTTCGTGAATACTCATTGGCATTCACTGTATACATGCAGCCTCTCCGGAAATTTTCCGGCAGAAAACGTTTTGCTTCGCTGTTTTGGAAAAAACAGTTCCCCATAGCACCACCCCCTAACGCTTATTCTGCAACGGGTTTTTTTGCCAATTGTGCTAAATTGAAAAACATGGATAACAGAATAAGCGGTGTGGTGATAAAGCAATTCCAGGTAATTTTATGAATGCTCTATTGAACCTTTTGAATCACATAGGAAACTGAAATCGAGCCATGTCCCTCCTGGTTGTAGCTGGTTATGGTTCTTATTATTTTCCAGCCAGCCGGAATGGGGCTTTCCTGGATAATGGTTTCCGTGCTATTGATGATGGCGCCAGCTACATACTTGATGCTGAAATGGGGCTCGGCTGGTTGTAAGAGTACTCCTCCGGGGGGCATGTCTTCGGGTACAAAAGGTCCGTTTGTATTGTATTTTCCCGTAATGATCCAGTCTGGTGGAAGAAGGCCCTTGTTTCGTTTGGTTCCAAGATAGGAGGTTTTGTCGTTGTATTGGGCATAGCCCAGGTATTGAATCACAAATTGTGATTTTCCTCCAATTTCCAGACTCGCTTTGCTTGGGCTTTTAGCAAGTGTTATACCTGGTTCATTGGGTTGAGCGTAGTGTGGTGATTGTACCATGGCTGTAATTATCCAATTCGCGGGAACAGAAGAATCAAGTTCGATGAGAGCGGTTTGGGAATAATAGGGTTTTTTGATGATAAAGGATTTTACATTGGACCAGGAGCCAGGAGTGCTTCCGAAAAGGCTTTTTACACGCCAGTAATACTGAACTTCGGGCTCCAGACCGAGCTGCTGTTGGACACTGGGATAATATTCGGGATAATAATTATCAGAAACATCTTTGATATTTATTTTCACCGGGCCACTGCTGAAATTATCGCTTAATGCAACCATGAGCCAGTAATTGGTGGCTCCTGAAACATGATCCCACCGAAAAACCGGTTTTGGATGATGAATCTCGCCCACAGGATAGATGTTGGGCGTGGCCGGCCATAGAAAGAACGATTTGATCTCTGTCCAGAGGCCGCTGTTATCCGGCTTTATGGCTTTGACCTTCCAGTAATAGGATTTCCCCAGTTTGAAACCGCCGTTAATGCTGGCAACATAGGAATTGGAGGGGATATCCTGGCGGGTGATTGGCTTCAAAATAGATCCACCCACATCAGGGGTTTCTGCAACAATCAGCCAATAGCTCTGAGCTCCCGGAATAGCCGGCCATTTGAAGGTGACATTCGGATCTGTGATGTTTCCCACTGGACTCATCGCGGTGGACAGCTGCGCGCCGCCATAAGTAAAGGATAGGATAGAGGACCAGGCTCCCATTCCGCTGGCTGGAATGCTTTTTACCTTCCAGTAATAAGCGAAGCCCGGCTTGAACAGGCTTCCTTTGACTTTAAAGCTGGTGCCTTTAATATCACTTTGATTCACTATCCAAACTGAACTGCCAATATCCAGACCATCTCCGACAATGAGCCAATAAGCTACTGCATTGGCAACAGGTGACCATTGAAAAACCACCCATTGGGACTCGGGAATCTGACCAACAGGCTGAATGGTGACAGCAGCTGAGGCTGCCAGGGCCGGAGCAACAGGATTTTCCTGAACACCAAGTTCAGGGTTTTCCTGCGAGTCTAGCGTTTGATCATTTATAGCAGGTTCTGGAAGTGCTGTGATCTCCCTAGCTGGCGGTTCACAAGCACAGATAAACAAAAAGATAATCAGGAATAAGCAGGTTGATGAAATTACTTTTTTCATATTAGCCTCCATATTAAGAGAAAATATAATAGTAGCTTTCATCGGGAATAAAACAAAGAGGTGGCAAAGAGGGGTATTTAAATCCACCGACTGGTAAAAATAATACCTTAAAAGAAAAATGTTATCAATAAAAAATTCACAATAATAGGGAATTTAAATTGAATATTTATTTAGCTATTCAGGAGATGATGATTCAAGGCGTTTTGGAAAGTAAGGAGCCTGTGTTAATTTTAAAAATTGACACAAGCAAGCCTTTTCTACCGGATATTTTCCGGCATGGTGGTCTGTATATAGAGAATGCTTATTGGTATTCTCTGTATCCTTGCAACCCTAGAGAATCATGCCTGGCTCAGGCTGTATCGCTTTTTTTATACAGGCAAGCCCTTTATCAGCGGAGCAACAGGATTACTTGCAACTGAGCTTCTTCACTTGGCTGTGCTGCGTTCAGAAAGAAAGGCAGCCATTCTAAATGTGAAGCTTTCCAAAAAAATTCGACCGATGCTATGAAAGAGCCTTTATACTCGTTCACATTTAGAATGGCAGCTGACCCTTTGAAAATAAAGTGCGATTCTTTCAACTTGAGTACAAATTGAGAATTGCTGATTTTTATGGATTTTTTCGAGCTGCCATTAAGAATACGTTTTTTGTATTTGTTTAGCTTAAACAGGAGTCACTATTTTTAGCGTTAAGGATTGTAATAATAGCAAGTTATTTTTTCAAAAATAACTTGCTAAAACCCGCAGGCGCGCTTTTTTCG
>JAFGWI010000242.1 GCA_016937215.1 Spirochaetales bacterium
TACAGTTGCCGGCAAATTGCAAATGTCAGGACTTTTACAATTTGCTTTGTTAAGAATTTGCGATTTGCAAAATCGCCTTTTCTATTTATCTATAATATAAGAAATTACTATTTTAGTACGGAAAGTGGGACAATTGTTCCCATTAAAAATTAATATTATCAGGATGCGGCCCTAAACGGTAATTCTGGTTCAGACAGTCAATCTTTTTAATATCCTCCAGGGAAAGTTCAAAATCAAAAACATTAAAGTTTTCGGCAATACGTTCCTTGCTCGCTGACTTGGGAATGGCTGAAATGCCTTTCTGAATATTCCAGCGCAAAATAATCTGCGCCGGTGATTTTTTGTACTCCTGGCCCAATTCAATGAGCAAGGGATGCCCCAGATGCTGCCCCCGTGTTAAAGGCCCCCAAGCCTGGACCTGTATTTTATGGGTTTTGCAAAAATCCACCAGCTCACTTTGCTGCAAAAAAGGATGAAACTCAAACTGGTTCACCATGGGTTTAACCGCGCATTCGCTGTGAATGCTTTCCAGATGGTGAATGAGAAAATTACTCACTCCTATGGCCCGAATCAGCTGTTTTTCGTAAAGATATTCAAGAGCCTGCCATGATTCGATATAATGAGGTTTACAAGGCCAATGAATCAAATACAAATCAAGATAATCCAGGCCCAGCCGCTTTATTGTGCTGTCAAAGGCCTTGCGCGTGGATTCATAACCCAGGTCGGAATTCCAAACCTTTGAAGTCACAAAAACCTCCTCGCGCTTTAAACCCGATTCCCTGACAGCGCGACCAACATCCTCCTCGTTCTGATACATGGCCGCAGTATCAATCAAACGGTAACCTTGCTCCAAAGCCCTTAAAACCGCCTCGCTAGTCTCCGGCCCCTGTAATTGATAAGTCCCGAATCCCAAAAGCGGCATTCCTACACCATTGCGCAAAACTACTTTAGGCTGTTTTTCCATATACATTTGCCATCTCCTTTTACCAAAGTATAGATAATTATCCGAAAAAAAATAAGGGATAGGAGGGATAAATTGTCTTTGTTCAGGATTTTTATGAATATTTGGGCGTTCCCCTGGCTGAAACTCACTATTTTTTGCCGCGCTTTTGACAACATTTCTTTTGGCACTGAGGAATGTTCAAACCGGAGTTTCGCCAGGGTCAGGCTTTGCGCCGCTCCGCTATCGCTTCGACCAAAAAGCCCGCTAAAAAGCGCGGGCTTTTTGTTTGTTTTCTGTTTTTGAAAAAACAGAAAACCCGGCTCCAATCCTTAACGCGGCTACACTCGCTTGGCATTTTTTATAGCTGAGATTGCTCTGAGGAGGTCCAAAAAAGGTTTTCCGCTGCGTTCAGAATGACGGAGTAGTGGGGGTCGCAGCGCACAGAATGACAACAGGGGCAGGTGAAACTCTGTCATCCTGAGGAGGAACGACGAAGGATCTCGCCTTGTATAAAGGCATGATTAAGATAAACAGCTGCTCTATTTTAACCGGGATTCTTCACTCCGCTTCGCTGCGTTCAGAATGACGGAGTAGTGGGGTTCGTAGCGCACAGAATGACAACAGGGGCAGGTGAATCTCTGTCATCCTGAGGAGGAACGACGAAGGATCTCGCCTTGAATAAAGGCCTGGTTTGGATAAACAGCTGGTCTATTTTAACCGTGATTCTTCACTCCGCTTCGCTGCGTTCAGAATGACAAAAAAGGGTTTTTCACAGCGTTTGAATGACAGAAATCTGTTTTCCGCTGGGTTTGAATGACGGAGTAGTGGGGTTCGCAGCGCACAGAATGACAACAGGGGCAGGTGAATCTCTGTCATCCTGAGGAGGAACGACGAAGGATCTCGCCTTGAATAAAGGCATGATTAAGATAAACAGCTGCTCTATTTTAACCGTGATTCTTCACTCCGCTTCGCTGCGTTCAGAATGACAGAAATGGGTTTTCCGCTGCGTTCAGGTTCTGGCCATGATTCGCTACCTGGACCGCTGCCAAAAAGCTATTGATATAAAAAAGCGGGGCCTCCGTCATAAGACAGCATGGCCCCTAAAAAAGAAAAGGACTTTTAAACAAGTGAGAAGGATCTTTTTAGCGACCCCTAAGAAATGGTGGTTTGTTATCCACCCTTTGTCTTTTGCTGAGAGGCCTCACCACTTTGATATAAGAAACAATCAAGGTAATTGTAATAAGGAGCATGATTAAAAAAAGCAAAGATGTTCATTCTAACCTCCTTAAGGATTCAGGCCCTGTTTCGCGCGGGCCTCATTTATAGGCTCTTAGCTCTGTCTATGATCAAAATACTGAATACCTGGAGAAAAGTCAAATAAAATATTGCTAAAAAAGCAACAATATATTACTTGTCATCAGTAAAAAGAGAATGAGTTATCATATCATCCATTTTGCGCAGGCGCCGGCTGATTTCCCGGGCCAGGTTCATGATGATCATGGTAAAGGTTTCCAGTTCGCTTTTATAAAGATGATAGAGATCATGATTGGATAAGCTGAGTAAAGTAGTATTTTCAAGGGCCTTGATGCTGGCAGCCCGGGGCTGAATGTCGATGAGTTCCATTTCGCCAAAGGTGTCGCCTTTACTCAGCGTGGCCAGCTCGCGAATTTGATTTTCAGAACCTGGCCGCTTTTTGAATACTGCGACACTGCCTTCAAGGATGAAATAAATTTTATCGCCGCTTTCACCTTCATGGATAATCATCTCTTTGGATTCAAAATATTCTTCGTGAAGAAGCGGGGCAAGGGTTTGAAGTTGTTTTTGACTAAGACCGCCAAAAAGGGCGTGGCGGCTTAAAAAATTAATGTTTCCGTTCATAGCTTTATCCTCACTTTATCTCTGGTGAAAGAGAATGTCAAACAGCATTATTTAACCCGCATTCCGGAGTGAAATCAGCAAATTTTTCATATTACTGAAAGTTTATAAATTCTGTTTTTGCTGAGCCTGGCGGGATATGAAGAACAGATTTTTTTGAAGCTGTTTTTAGCTGGTTAAAGCTCCTGGGTGATGCCAGTAAAATGGTTTTGAAGCGCGGCTAAAGGATTTTACCTTAACAATAAATAACTGAAGATTTTTGCATACTTATTGACAAAATAAGGGAACTGCGCTATTTTAATCACGATCAAGCCCTGATCATCAATCCCATACCATTTTTTATTACGGAGGTAAATCATGGCAGCAGTTGTAGATAAAGATAAGTGCACTGGTTGCGAAGCCTGTATTGATATTTGTCCGGTTGAGGCAATTTCAATGAAAAACGGAACAGCATTCATTTCTGATGATTGCACTGAATGTGAAGCTTGTGTTGGCGAATGTCCAAGCCAAGCTATCAGCGTTTAATAAAAATTAAACTGGTATTATCGGCCGCTTCAGGGACCTGAAAGCGGCTTTTTTTATAGAATTTTCACAATCCTGTTTATTTCCCTGTCAAAATTTTCAATCAAAATCTCGCTTTGGTTTTTAAGGGCAGTGATGTTTTTCTCAGTAGCATCATCGATGGCTCTTGACCCGTAATTAAGGACATCGTCGATGCGGATATATTCCAGCCTGGGAAGTTTGCTTAGATAATAATGGGTGGATTCGCTTTGGCCGTACATCATTGAGGTGATAAGGGGAGTGCCATTTGCCGGAGATATCCAGTCAAGAAAGCCCCATTTTTTGATGCGTTCGTAGTGATAATCCTGGTGGATTTGTCCGGTACCCAGAGACACAAGAATGATTTTTTTTGCCCGAGGGAAGATTTTTCTGGCCTCGATATAAGCGCTTAATGCCGGATTATGAGCAAAGATCATGCCATCCACAAAGCAGTATTCCAGTTTCTCATCCCCTATGGGGCTGATTTTGGCGGGCCGGAAATAGGTGGGCGCCGCGCTGGTAGCGCGGGCAACATGGCGCATGAGAAAATCTTGGTTGTGCCTGCCTTTGTATTTAGCCGGTCGCTTTTTAAAGAAAAAGGGTTGTTCCATGGACATTTCAAAGGCAGGAATCAGAATATTGCATAAGGCACTTGAAAGGGGTGTGTCCTGAAAAGTTTCTTCCAGGGCCAAATTCAGGGCCTTTGTTTGATATTTGTCCTGAAAGGCCTGGGTCACATTCCGTATAGTGTCTATCATCTGATGGGGAAAAATAAGGGGGCCTTTGTTTTGGTAAAAATCAAGCAGCTTGTCCACTGTCAGGGCAGGCTGGTTCAGGTACTGCCCTGGAACCTCGGACGAGGCCTGGGGACAGCTCAACCCAAGGGCAATAATGCCGCCAGTAGAGGTGCCTGCCATGAGGTCAAAGATGTGGCAAAAGCTTTGATGCTTTTTGGCTATTACAAGGCGCTTTTCTATTTCCTTGAGCAGGTAAAGCGGAATGAGACCCCGAATTCCGCCGCCATCTATCGAGAGGATTTTTACTGTTTGACCAAAAAACATGGCAAACTCCTTTTGCTGAAATTAAAAAAGTAATAAGGTTTTTCCTTGTATTATAATTATACGAAGGGGAAGATTGTTTTTTCCACCCAGTTTTTAATATTTTCATAGGATTGGGCCCCCTGCAGTTTGGACAGGAGTTTTCCCTGAAAAAAAAGGGCCAGAGTGGGCACCGCTTGTATTCCATAGCTTTGGGCGATGGCGGGCTTTTTATCAATATCGATTTTTATTGTCAGAATGGTGCCGGATAATTCCTTGGCCAGCCTCTGGACTATAGGCGAAATCGCCTTACAGGGGCCGCACCAGAGGGCGTGAAAATCCACAAGAACAGGTTTGGGGTTTGACTGTATTAATTCATTAAAGCTGGGAGGTAATGCCATTGCCATAAACTCTCCTTAGTTAGTAAGCAGGATTATCATTTTATAGAATAATATTAGGGGGAATTATATAAAAAGTAAAGCCTGATTCTTGGACGAGATTCTTTTTTTTGTTAATATTCTTAGTATGTGTTTAGCAAACAGGCACGCTCTGTTAAAAGCGTTAGGGATTAGAGCCATGGCTGTACCATTTTTTCAAAAATGGCACAGCAAAGCGTTTTCCTCTGGATAATATCCATGCAACCTGAAAGCAGGCAACGCTCAAAATTCCTTAGCTGAACATATACTATTTTTATATTATGGAAAAGGGGATATTACCCAGCCGATGATTAATAATTCGAAATCATTTTTTGATATTAATTAAGATCAAATTCTTGACATTATTAGAATTCATAAAAGCATCTAATTCAGGAAGATAAATCGGTATTTTCTGTTCCAGCATATTATCAATTAAATCAATAATTACATTATCCAGGCATTTTTCAAGGTTGTTTTGTGATTCTATATTAGGTATATACATATTTTGAAACATCAAATTTTTTAAAATTACTTCTTTTGTAATTGAAATCGTTGAATCGATATCCTTTAAATTACATTCTTTTAAAAATTGGTTTTCATAATTTTTTTGGATAATTTCAGATACATTAGGATTATTTCGAATATTCAATCGAATTGATTGAAGCATTGAGATTATTTTGTATTGATTGCTTTGTTTTTGAATATATTCATGATACCAGTGATGATTCAAATTTGACTGAACAAACCCCCAAAAGAAACCAATATCCCATCCTGATTCTTTTCTATTCAAATCTGTTTTTCTCAATTCTTCTAAAGCTTGGATAATTGAATTTTCGAGATCTTCTTCTAATTTCTTCTCATCCTGGATGATCAAATTAATATTAGGGAATTTTTTATGTACTTTATTTGTCCATTCTCGAAATAATCTAAAAGCTGTATGAGGTAAATCAATATTCAAAGGTTTCAAATCAAATTCAGCCATGTCACACTCCACTAATCTCCCCCGCGATCATCTCCGCCTGCTTCAACACCGTCTCGGTCGCCAGCTTCTGCATATCCGGCGGATACCCATACTGCCTCAGCGTCCGCTTGATAATAACCTTCAGCTTTGCCCGAACACTTTCCTTAATTGTCCAGTCTATCGAAGCATTCTGCCGCACCCGTTCAGTCAGAACAACAGCCAATTCCCTGAGTTTATCCTTCTGCATCAATTCTTTGGCACTCTGGTTATCAGCCACAGCCGTATAAAAGGCATATTCAAAATCACTTAAGCCCATTTTTTTGGCATCACTGTCCATTTCCACAATTTCTTTGCTCAACTTGATGAGTTCTTCCATGACTTCGGCGGCAGTGAGAATTTTATTATGATATTTTTTGATGGAATCCTGAAGCATTTCCATGAGGCTTCTGCTTTTTACCAGATTGGTTTTGGAACGGCTTTTGATTTCATCATTCAATAACTTCTTCAAAACCTCCAGAGCCACATTTTTGTGTTCCATGCCCTTTAATTCAAGCAGGAATTCCTCTGACAAAACTGAAATATCCGGTTTTTTCAAACCAGCCGCGTCAAACACATCAATCACCTGTTCGGAAACCAATGCCTGATCAATAACCTGTCTTATTGTGGTCTCAATGTCTTCATCGCTCCGGACAGAACCTGTGCTGTCAAATTTGGCCAGGCGTGCTTTTACAGCCTGGAAAAAAGATACCTCATCCTTTACGTCCATGGCTTCATCATGGGGTATGGCGATGGCAAAGGCTTTTGATAAAGCCGTCACTTCGTTGATTAATCTTTTCTTGCCGTCGTCGATTGTCAGAATATGCTCTTCCGCAGCCAGTATCAACGATAATTTTCCAGAGGTATCGGCATCAAAATAATCTTCATAGGGAAAACCATGAAACATATCAGATACCACTTCCAGTTTTTCAAGCATCAATTCAACAGCTTGTTCCTGTAATAAAGTGGGATCACCTTTTCCGCCTGCATCGGAATAAAAGGACAAAGCTTTTTTTAAATCCGAGGCAATACCAAGATAATCCACCACCAAACCACCGGGCTTGTCGCTGTAAACACGGTTCACCCGGGCGATGGCCTGCATAAGATTATGTCCTTTCATGGGTTTATCAATATAAAGGGTGTGCATACAGGGAACATCAAAACCGGTAAGCCACATATCACGGACAATCACCAATTTTAACTCATCATCATGGTCTTTCATGCGTTCGACCAGGGCTTTCCGTTGCTGCTTCGTTGTATGATGTCTGGCTATTACGGAGCCGTCAGAACTGGCCGCTGTCATAACCACTTTTATTACACCTTTAGCCGGATCATCGGAGTGCCATTCGGGCTTAATCCTGATAATTTCGTTATATAATTCAACGGCGATCCGCCTGGACATGGCAACAATCATAGCTTTGCCGTCAAAGACTTCCTGGCGCTGTTCAAAATGGATGATTATGTCCTGAGCGATGATCTTTGTCCGGTTCTCACTGCCAATTAAAGCCTCAAGTTGCGTCCAACGCCTAAAGGCGCCCTCTCTTCCACACTTATAAGTGCCCTCTCTTCCGTCTCTCCCAGAGGGAGAGAAACCATCCTCCTCTCCCTCTGGGAGAGGTTGGGAGAGGGTTTCATCTAAAGATGAAATAAGCTTTTTACCTTCATCACTCAGGGAAACCTTGGCCAATCGGCTTTCATAGAATATCCGCACCGTTGCCCCGTCTTCCACAGCCTGGGCAATATCATAGACATCAATATAATGGCCAAACACAGCGGGGTATTCACATCAGTGCTTTCAATGGGAGTCCCGGTAAAGCCTATATAGGTGGCATTGGGCAGGGCATCGCGCATATATTTGGCAAAACCGTACACAATCTTTTTCCCGACAATTCTTCCGTGTTTATCTTTATCATCGATTGTTTTGGCTTTAAAACCATATTGTGTCCGGTGGGCCTCATCGGCGATAACAACAATATTCTCCCGCTCCGAAAGGGTTTCATAAACATTCCCTTCATCGGGCTGAAACTTCTGTATGGTCGAAAAAATGACCCCGCCCGATGCCACTTTCAGCAATTCCTTCAGGTTTTGGCGGTCGCTGACCTGTTTGGGTTCCTGCCGCAGCAATTGAGTGGAAGCGGCAAAGGTATCAAAGAGCTGATCATCCAGGTCATTCCGGTCAGTAATCACAACCACCGTGGGGTTATTAAGGGCCAGAACGATTTTACCCGTATAAAACACCATGGAAAGGGACTTGCCCGAGCCTTGAGTATGCCATACTACGCCGCCTTTGCGGTCTCCCTTTGGTTGCTGCTTCACTCCCGGCAATCCGTAGCTCTCGGGTGTTTCCTTAACCATCCCAAGGGGCTTTTCCTTTTTCTGCTTCAAGCCTGTAGCCCGGATGGTGGAATCAACCGCCCGGTTTACGGCATAATACTGGTGATAAGCGGCCAGTTTTTTTACGGTGGTGATACTGGTTATTCCGGTTTTGGGGTCTTCCTTCCTGGATTTCTCGAAAACGATGAAATAGCGGATCAAATCCAGCAGGGTTTCTTTGTTGAGCATGCCCTTGATAAGTGTTTCAAGTGGACTGATGAGCCTGGAGGCTTCTTCCTTACCATCAGATGATTTCCAGGCCATAAAGCGGCTTAATCCAGCGGAAAGCGAACCGGCTTTGGCTTCCAGGCCGTCGGATATGACAAGAAATCCGTTATAGGTGAAAAGGCCGGGAATGATTTTTTTTATAGGTATCCAGTTGTTGATAAGCTGATTTCAGGGTTGCGCTTTCGTTGGTGGGGTTTTTCAGTTCCATGACCACAAGGGGGATGCCATTGACAAACAATATGATATCAGGGCGTTTATTATGTGCGTTTTCTACTATTGTATACTGGTTGATTACAAGAAATTCATTGTTTTCCGGGTTGTTAAAATCCACGAGCCAGACCAGGTCGCCCCGCTGGTGGCCCTCTTTTTGATAGCTGACCTTTATTCCCTCGGTGAGTATACGGTGGAAGCTTTCGTTATTGGCGATGACTTCGGGCGAGCTTATCCTTTGCATTTCCTTGATGGCTTCTTCCCGGGAATCAGCGGGAATTGTGGGGTTGATGCGGGCCAGGGTCTGGCGCAATCGGCTGGTTAAAATGATTTCTTCATAGCTGCTCCGCTCAGGTGAGTTGCCGTCGTGGGCGATATCGGGCCCGTGGATATAGCTATAGCCAAGTTCTTTAAGGAAATTTATGCTTAATTGTTCAATTTTGTCTTCTGTTAGATTATTCACGGTATTAAGTTTAGCAGGAAGTTATTTCCCACTTTCCGCACTAAAATAGTAATTTCTTATATTATAGAGAAATAGAAAAGGCGATTTTGCAAATCGCAAATTCTTAACTCTAA
>JAFGWI010000243.1 GCA_016937215.1 Spirochaetales bacterium
ACTTTTACCTGAAGGAATACTGATTCCCTCATCGACTTTAATCAGCGGCCCCGGAGGAACAGGGAAACCTCTGGTTGAGTTTGCTTTCGTCGATGCATGGTTAAAAGCCGGCGGTTCCCTAATCGGGATACCCTTGCAATATCCCTCCGGTGAACTGGTGCGAATTGCTATGCGAAAACTTTACGGAACACACCTGGAAAATTACCAGGGAAAAATCGCTTATATTCAGTTCGAACCGTTTGCGAACAGGAGTATTATCGTTAATGACAATACGGTCAGGGCCAATGTTATAAAACCTGAAATATGGGAAGAAGCCATTGAAAAAGCTGAAAGTTTGGTCGATAAAACCGATTTGGGCACCATGGTTTTTGGTTCGGCATTAAATCTATTGCTTTTTTCAAAAACATACGGTGATGCCATTCTCAATAAACTAAAAAATGCGCTGCAAAACGATAAAAGCCGTACCTATGCTTTTGCCGTAAGCACATCTGCACTTGCCAATAAAATTAAAATACTGGAAGAAGTGGCCGACAACCTGATGTTTACGCGAATGGAAAAACCGATGAAACTTTTTTTGAAAATTGAGCGGATGAAAGGTGTTGAATTCTTAAGAGAAGAAAAGGAGGTACCTATTTCGGCTAAATTACTTAAAGAAATCAATGAGATTGCAGAGGCCACCCGTAAAACAAGGATCCCGGAAATTATGAAAATTTAAAATCGAGACGAAAATGAAGATAACAATCCTTTATGACAATACCCTGTTTCAAAATAATTTGGAACCGGACTGGGGATTTTCCTGCTTGGCAGAAGCACATGGCAGGACAATCCTCTTCGATACCGGGGCAAATGGTGCCATTTTGCTCGAAAACATGAAAAAACTGAATATTCAACCGTCTTCTGTTGACGATGTTTTCATCTCCCACGCCCATTTCGATCATATTGGCGGCCTTTCAGCTTTTCTTAATAAAAACGCCCGGGTAAACGTATATGTGCCGGTTTCATTACGAGGGGTACGCAACGCCAAGAAGGTTATTCACGTGGATAAACCCATGACGTTATATGAGAATTTTTATTCAACCGGTGAACTTGAAGAGATAGAACAGTCGATGGCGGTAAAAACCGCTAAAGGGCTGCTCCTGATTGTCGGATGTTCGCATCCCGACATGAAAAATATCATGGAAACCGCTTCGCAGTTCGGAAAAATTTATGCTATTATTGGCGGATTACACGGTTTCGATGATTATGAATTGTTTAAAAACCTGGATGTAATTTGCCCGACACACTGCACCCAACACATTGCCGAAATAAAAACATTCTATCCCGAAAAAGTTATTGAAGGCGGGGTGGGGCAAATCATAGAACTGTAAATTTTTTAAGACAAAAAATCCTATGTGGTTTTATGAAGAAGGGACACCGATTACAGAAAAAATGGAAATCATGAAACGTTTGGTTGACGAAGTCCTGAAGCGTTTTAATCCTTCTCTCAGAAGAGTATTGCTACTTCCTCCAGATATTACCCGATATCATTCAGGTGCAGATACGCTGACAAACATGTTGTATCATATCATGTGCACCGATTGCCAAATTGATGTTATCCCCACGCTGGGGCAGCATGTCCCACATACCCCGGATGAAAACCAATGGATGTTTGGGGATATTTCCAAAAAGTGTTTTCATATTCACAACAGAAAAGCCTCCTGTACCCAGCTGGGAGACATTAGTAAAGAATTTGTCTGGTATGTCACGAATGGCCGGGCCGACTGGTCGATCCCCATTGAAATCAACAGGGCTGTGATTGAAAAAAATTATGCCCTGATTGTCAATATCGATCAAATTGTACCTGCCGAGGTTCTCCGTTTTGCCACTCCAATCACAATAAAAATTATTTTATCCGACTGGGCGGTAAACCTACCATCTGCACTCCACTCATCATGGCTGCCGCATATGGGATCGAAAATAATCTCGGGCTATGGACAGCTAAAGGGAAATTTCATGATTCACTGAACACGAGCCTCGATTTTGCAAAACGAATGAAAGAAAGCGAACCTGACGAAATAATCTGGCAGCAATTAATAGAAAAAAATAATCAGGATATTGAAAAGTATAAAAACTAAAAAACAACAGATTATGGATACCATTAAAAACCATACGGAAAAGATTATCGAATTACTGGGAGGCGATGCAGCATTACTGAACTTTAGCCAACCTAAAATATCAAAAGAGCGATTGCACATTCCCGGACCAAATACAATCGACGATGTATTCGGTGTCAGCGACAGGAACATAAATACCCTTATCAACCTGTCCCGGATATACAATCACGGGCGGTTAGGCGGCACAGGCTATCTTTCTGTTCTGCCGGTCGATCAGGGTATCGAGCATACGGGTGGAAGTGCATTTGCCCCCAATCCGGATTATTTCGATCCTGAAAATATCATCAAACTGGCCATGGAGGGAGGTTGTAATGCGGTGGTCACCACTCTGGGCGGGTTGGGGCTATATTCGCGCAGATATGCTCACAATATACCATTCATTGCCAAAATCAATCATAATGAGTTGTTGACCTATCCCAATAAATATGACCAGGTCATGTTTGGCACTGTTACCGAAGCCTGGAATTTGGGGGCTGCAGCGGTGGGCGCAACTATCTATTTTGGGTCGCAAGAGTCGAACAGGCAAATTATTGAAGTGGCCGAAGCTTTTGAACATGCTCATGAGTTGGGTATGGCTACCGTTTTATGGTGTTACACAAGAAACAAAAATTTCAAAACCGACAAACAAGACTATCATACTGCGGCAGACCTTACTGGACAGGCAAATCACCTCGGAGTTACCATAAAGGCCGATCTTATCAAACAAAAGCTACCCACCTGCAACGGGGGTTTCATTGATCTGAAATTCGGGAAAACACATCCCGATATGTACAAAATGCTGGTCACCGACCATCCCATCGATCTTTGCCGCTACCAGGTGGCTAACTGTTACATGGGCAAAATCGGGCTAATCAATTCAGGAGGGGCTTCTTCGGGAGCCGGCGACTTTGCCGAGGCCACCAGGACCGCCGTCATCAATAAACGAGCCGGGGGATCAGGCCTCATATCTGGACGAAAAGCTTTTCAGCGACCCATGGATGACGGGATTAAATTGCTGAACCTCATTCAGGATATTTATCTCAACGAAGAAATCACAGTGGCTTAATAATGCAGAACAACAGATTGATTATAAAAGTAGTAACAAACGAAAACATAATCATAATACAAAAAAACAATGGATGGTAATAATACAACTACATTTTTATGGATAGCTGTATTTGCTATTCTGGCCGCAATAGTAAATAGTTTCGGAATTTTAGTTCTCTTTAAGTATAGGAAATGGGCTGAAAAGGCCAAAACTTATTTTATGTGTTTTGCCGCAGGCGTACTGATATCAACCCCTCTAATGTTAGCTTTACCTCAGGCAACACAAAAAAATTTTTATGCAGGAATTATGGCTTTGGTGGGATTTTTATTTATGTTTTTCTCCAACGAGTTTATAAAGCATATCACAAAAAAGGAAGTTCTTGCATTTGGGATTGTTGCAGCTGAAGGAATAGGAATACATTCTTTCATCGATGGGATTATCTATACCGTCACTTTCAGCATCAGCATCCTTACTGGTTTCCTGGCAGCAACAGGTTTGGTAATCCATGAGTTTGCCGAAGGAATTATTACTTATACTCTTTTTTTAAAAGGAGGAGTGAAAGAAAAAACCGCTATGCTTTATGCCTTTTTGGTCTCCGGCCTTACCACCCCTTTAGGAGCTTTTGTAGCCTATCCCCTTGTGAATAAGCTAAGCCAAAGCAATATGGGGTTGATATTGGGTTTTGTAGCCGGAGTATTAATTTATATTTCGGCCTCCCATCTTTTACCCGAAGCCAGGAGCGAAGAAAAAAAACATTCAGGCTTTGCCTTTTTAAGCGGCGTTAGCCTGGCAATATTCATTGTTCTTTCTAAAATATTTTAAAAGCAATGAGCAGTAAATCAAAAATAAAATATCGCTGCTAAAATGAATGATTGAATTAAGGTCCACTGAAAAAGTCTTTACACATTGATTTGTTGATAAATAGGGAGCCTTTATCCACATCTTAGCCACCGGATTTTGTACATTTAGGGC
>JAFGWI010000244.1 GCA_016937215.1 Spirochaetales bacterium
AAAAGGCGCGGGCAACAGAAACACCGTGATAATTTCACGGTGTTTCTGGTCGGAGCGTTAGCGCAGCCCTGGAAAGCCCGGCCTGCCATGCCCCTGGGCGGCAGGCAACGCCTGGGGTATTAATTCTGTTAAAAACGATTACCACCATTTTTTTTATGGCGAAAGTGCCCTATCTCTGATACACTCATTTTTATTATGAAGGACCTCGAAGTTTATTTGCTAAAGCTAATCAACGAATCCGATAGCATGGCTGTATTTCCATCTGAAGTGGCGCTTCAGTTTTGGCAACGTCAATTAATAAAGAACAAAGATTTAAAAGCCATTGCCCTGGATCGCTTTATATCTTGGGACCGGTTTAAGTCGATGTGTCTTGGGTATCCTGAAAAATTGAAACGCGTGAATCAGGTGGTTCGTTTTTTGTTTTTGATTCATCTTCTCGATGAAAATAAAAACAAGGCTGTTTTTAAAAGCATTATACCCGAGGTTTTTCGGGAATCTTCACTCTTGTTTTATAAAAGTTTTTTACCTTATCTACCCATGCTAAACAGACTGGATGAAATCAATGTTCAAGACACAATTGAAGGTTGGTTAACTAAAAAGTCTGATCTCGAATATATGTTTATGCGGTATGAACAATTTTTGAAGGCAAAGGGCTTGTTTGAACCCAATTTTATAAAATCGGAGTTGAATACCTCGAAGCAGAATTTCAAAATCATTTTTCCTGAGCTTATCGATGACTTTGATCGTTTTGAACCTTTGTTAAAGGCGTCAAAGGATATTGATTTTTACAGTTGTGAAAAAATGCTTTTTTCCGATAAAGCCGAGTTTACAGTTTATGCCAATCTTGAGGATGAGTATGACGCAGTTCTTATAAAAATAGGATTATTGCTCGACCAGGGAATTGATCCTTGGGATATCATTATAAGCGCTTGCGGCGATTCTGATTCGCTGGTTGAATTATACGCGCGGGCCAAACGTTATGATGTTCCATTGTTTTTGCATCAGGGAATTACTGTCTCTCGATTTCAATGTGTCAAACTTTTTTCTCAACTTCAGAATGTTTATTCTTCTCAATTTAGTTATGACAGTTTGGAGGAATTGTTTCAGAATCGTTCCTTACCCTGGAAAAATGAATTTTTGAATAATCAATTGTTGAAATTTGGAAGGGAATCCAAATGCTATATTCAGGAAAAAAACCAAGACAATATGTGGGATACGGCTTTTAGAAAAGCGGAAATACAAAAGAAAAATCTTGGGTACTTGATTGAGTTTTTTGGTGTTTTTTCAAAATTGCTTAAAGCCATTGTCAATTCTAAAAGTTTCGCAGAATTAAAAGATAAACTTATGTTGTGGGTCCAGCGCTTTTTGGATACCACTGCCTGGAATGATCAGGCGCTAAGAACATTTCAGTTTTCTGTTAAAGCGCTTGATGAACTTCAGGATGCCTGTGATGAGTTGAATCTTCCATTGAGAGGTAATCCGCTTTCCTTATGGCAAAAGTATCTTGAAGATAAAATTTATGTGGAGCGGCCCGATAAACTGGCTGTGCCTGTTTATTCCTATCGTGTTTCAGCCGGCATTATTCCTGCCTTTCACTTTATTATACAAACGAGCCAAAAACGATTACAAATAGTAGAGAAAAAATATCCTTATTTGAATTCGCATGAAGAAAAAAATCTTTCCAATTATCAAAACGACATGAGTGCTGATTTTTTAAAAATTTACAGCCATTCAGGCAGGAATGTGTTTTTCAGTTTTAGTGAGAGCGATTATAATGGAACCAATTTGATTCCGGCAAAATTAATGGAGAAACCAGGGCAGAGTAAGAATGAAAATGATATAACGGCAAGTGAGAATTTGTTTGTTCAGGAGAACTTGGCCTGGAAAGAAAAAGGCCGTATAAAAAGGCTTCATAGCCTACAGGCTGATTCCATTGAACGTTATAAACTAACACTTGAATTAAAAAGCGAGTATAATGAGTCTTCAGGTGTATTTAGTCCTGAATTAACAGCTCAATTGATCGAAACTGTCAGGGATAAAGAAGGATGGTTGAGGCTATCCCATAGCCAACTTGAAAACTTTTTAAATTGTCCCATTCAGTTTTTCTGGAGTTATTTTTTTGGTTTAAGCGAGCAAGAAAGGGATACTCAGTTTTTTTCACCCATGGAAGAGGGGAATCTTGCTCATTTTTTGTTTCATGTTTTTTATCAAGAGGTGAAAGCGAGGAATGTTACTAAACTTTCAGACCTTGGCATGGATGAAGTGGAAGCCATTATCAATAAAATACTTGAATATGATTTGTGTTCTTATCAGGATAAATTTCCGATTCCGCCGCGTATTGTCTGGAATTTTTATCATAAAAACCTGAAAACACAGGCTCAACAGTTTATTGAAAATGAAATGGCTGTTCTTGGGCATGCCAGTATTATTGATACTGAATTGAGGCTGGAAGAGCGACTTGAGTCGGATAAAATCAAGATTATCGGTAAGATCGATCGTTTATCGCAAGTTCCCGAAGGATTGGTTTTGATAGATTATAAACGAAAGGTCGGAGTAAAAAAGAATTTGTTTGATGAAAATGTAAATTCCTATCAATTACCTTTTTATTTACGTTTGTTAAGAGCAAAATATAATAAAGGAATTAGCAAAGCGGGATATTACGATTTTACTAAAGGGAAATATTCATTTGTTCTGGATTCAGAAAAGGATGGTTTTGAACAAACCGACCAGTCTGTAAACAGGCTTTTGGCAGATCTTGAGGAAAAACTAGGTTTACTGATTCACGCTATAAAATCGGGCAGATTGTTGGTACAGGATTATGGGAACCAAAATTGTGAATATTGTAATTACAGAGGGCTGTGCCGCAGGAAATTTGTTTTAAGATAGGCCTAGAGTTCCAGGGGTTTTGGAATACCGATGCCAAAACCTTGCGCGTAATTCACGCCTATGGCTTTTAGCTTTTCTAGAATTTGTGTATTTTCTACATATTCGGCTATTGTCTGTAAGCCCAGGATATGCCCTATATGGTTTATGGTTTCGACCAGTACTAAATCCAGTGGATTGTCGCAAATTCCCCGCACAAATGAACCGTCAATTTTTAAAAAATCGATAGGCAATTCTTTCAAATAATGGAAGGATGACCAACCTGTTCCAAAATCGTCAAGTGAAAAGCAAACACCAATTTTTTTTAGTTCTTTGATAAATTGAGCGATTCGTGAAAGATTTGAAATAGCTGTTGTTTCGGTTATTTCAAAACAAATCATAAAAGGTGGTATATCATAAAGCGCGAACTGATCAAAAACATATTCTAAAAAATTTTCATCATTCAAAGAAGCACCTGATAAATTTATGCTGAATTTGGCAAGAGAGTACCGGGGTGTTTCGTTATAATCGATTTTATAGGATGAAAACAATTTGTTTATTGTCCACCTGTCAATCAGCGGCATAATATTGTGTTTTTCGGCAGTGGAAATAAAGGAGGATGGGCTCAAGAGTTCGCCTTTTTTATCGATCATTCGAATAAGAATTTCGTAATGTTTCCCTGTTCCCTGAAAGTCGCTAATTGGTTGGATGATTTGGGAGTATAATAGCAGGCGGTTTTCTTTAATGGCATTTTGAATATCAGCAATAAAGCTCATTTCATATTGGTATTTTTTTAAATCAGAATTATTATGTTGATAAAGCTGAATACGATTGCCGCCATTCTTTTTCGCGAAAACGCACGCGATGTTGGCTGAACTCAAAATCTTTTCTAAATCATCACTGCCCTTGTTAATTGGTGTTAAACCAATACTGAGCTTAACTGAAAATTCTTTATTGTTCCATAAAAAGGGAGTTGTGCTGATTTTCTGATGTAATTCTTCAATAATCCTTTTGGCCTGGAAGTATTCACAATTACTCAGAATGATTCCGAATTGATCACCGCCTAAACGCCCGATAAAATCGCTGGTTCTTACAGAGCTCTGCAAAATTTTGCTTAGCTGAATAAGCATTTGGTCTCCAGCTAATGAAGATTCGTTGGTATTTATGATGCTGAATTTATCGACGTCAATATAACAAAGAATATGTTCTTCGTTATTCTTTTTTGAAGAATTAATTAAATTTTGCAGCATTTTTTCAAAGGTTTTCCTGTTTAGGAGACCGGTCAGATTGTCATGAGAGCTTTTGTAATTCAATTCTTTTGACAATTTTTCCTTGTCACTGATATTATGCAAAACAATAACGCTGCCGATGATCTTATTGTTTTGGTCCTTTATTGGCGTTGTAGATTCCTGTATCGAAAAAACACGGCCATTACGACTGGTTAATAAAACAGGAACATTTTTTGTCATTTCCATGTCCATAGAGGTTTCATTGATTCCGGTCTTACTTATTTTCTGGTCACCCAAGCTGTAGTTTGTTTTAAGAACTTTGGTTAACGACATTCCTTTGGCTGCTTCGCATAACCAGCCAGTTAGCTCTTCGGCCGCGGGGTTTAGATAGGTAATTAATCCAGTGTTGTCAGCCGCGATCACGCCATCGCCAATGGTTTCGAGAGTAACAAGAGCCCTTTCTCGTTCATTTATGAGTTCTGTTTCTGTTTGCTCACGTTGAATAATTTCATTTTTTAATTCAAGTGAAGTTTTATTCAAGTCCTCTGTTTTTGCTTTCAAGATATCTTGAAAATTTACCGAACTTTTTTCAAGATTACTTTGAAACCTGCCGCCCATAATGGAGCTGGATAGTTGCGAAGCCAATAATTGATAATTGATGTTATCAATATCAAGTTTTTCAATCAGGACATAACCGAGGTTTATTTTGTTAAAGTACAGAGGTAGGAGTAAAAAATGGAAGGGTTCCGGGGCTATATTGGACCAATGAGGATAAAGTTCTATTGATTGAAAAAATTGATTGTGAGCTATGGTTTGGTCTGGGTCTGAGTTTTTGTTAAGCGCGTAAAATACTCTAGAAAATTGGATATCGGGAGCTTCATTACTATGTTTATAAAGAGCAACATAGAAATGGCTAATTCCAAGTTTCGGGATTTGCTGGTTCAGATTATTGATTAAATCCTCATAGCTAAAAGCTTGGCTGAGTTTTTGATTTGTTTGCTGAATGTCAGAAAAATTGGTGTATGATATTAAGCGGAAGGCTGATTCTTCCCGAATTCCAAAAGCCCCGATATTTTCGAGGCTTTGACGCCAGAGAGTATCGATATGCTGTCTGTTGTAATGTGAGGCCCCGATGTTTTTAATTGTTTCAAAAAGAATATTAATAATGGAATACCACAGAACAGGCGCAATATCCAGCTTGTAAGAAATTTGCAGAATGCTTTCAAGTAGTGATGAAAACTGAATTTTACTATTTTGATCAAGATCGTTGAAAAGCATTTCCACCATACCTTTGGCCCACATAAAAAGCTGCATGGCATTATCAAAATCACTGAAGCGGCTTTCCATTTCCTTTACTAATATGGGAATCAAATTCTTTTTTAGTGTTTCAAGGTTCCATGGAGAGCTTTCCATGTTATCGGTTTTGCTTACGATACTATGGTAGATTTGGGAACAACCGCAGGATTGTCTTATTTCAAGACGCGTAGGCAGCTCAATTCTTCCGACCATTTCCTGATTTTGGACCGCGTCCAGTAAAATTCGGACAGCTTGGATACCCAAGGTGCGAATGGGTTGGTGGACAGTAGTCAAAGGCGGTGTGATGCACTTTCCTTCTTCAATGTTGTCAAAACCGATTACCGCCAAATCCTTTGGAATCGACCAACCTTGCTGCTTTAATTCGGCGATTAAGCCAAGCGCCATTTCGTCATTAGCTGCCAAGAAAGCTTGTGGCTTTATACCTGACTCAATTATTTGTCTTGCAATCTTTATTCCGCTGTTAAAAGTGAAATCTCCATGAAAAATGAATTGGGGGTTTATTTTGAGCCCCAGAATTTTCAATGTGTCCAGATAGGTGTTTAAGCGGATTTCTGCCTCGATGTTTCCCAGGCGCCCACCCAGATAGGCAATTGTTCTAAAGCCATGATGAATCACAAAATGCTCCATGGCAAGACGGATTCCCATGGCATTATCAATGGTGATGCTGGGAAGCTCCTTAATCGACATTCCCAAGCTGACAATTTTGAATTGTTTGTATTTATCTAGAAATTTAAGAAGCTCTTCTTTGCTGATAAAATTGCCCAGTGAACCGGAAATCGAAATAATACCCTGTATTTTTTTCGGATCTATCCAATCATAAATAATATTTGATTGTGCCTGATGATCATGGGGATTGTTCAGGGAATTGCCGGCATAGGAAATAAGATTGATGCCGTTCTTTTTGGCTTCCTCGGCCACTCCTTTGATGATTTCTCCTTGGTAACGACCTTGTAATGAGCCCATAAATAAAGCAAATGTAATTTTTCCAGTATTTCTTTTCTCTTGGTTTAGCAACAGTTCCCCAACCTGATATGTAAAAATCAATAGCACCTAAATTGATAATTACCATGGTGCCGGTAAAAATTTATTTCCCTGTCATTAGTATATTCATTTTGCGGGTGATTTTCCATTAATCCGCTGCAAAGAATGTCTAAAATTTACGACCTTTTAGCTATATTTTCCAGTGCCTTTTTATTGAAATCACAGATAATGTGTTTTCATTTGCTATTGTATTTGACTGTGTGGGGAAGAATTCAATATTAAGGGAGATTTATTCAAAAGAGATGAATGAGGCGATTGCTTACTGCTTTGTCTTGCATATACAAATAATTTATCCGCGATTTTCATCATTTTTTCACAATTTAAGTTTTAAAAGAGCCTCAGAAGGACAATTCTTATCGTTTTTTTAAATCCTTTAGGCGAAAATCGCTGATTATCTCTTGTACCTTGATCTGAATTGGCGCTATTTCGGATTTTTCCTTTTCTTTGATGATAGAACCTTCTTCCAGGAGTTGCAGTAAAAGATTGTTCAAGTCGTGGAGAAAAAAGGCAGATTCCACTATATAATCCTTTTCTTCCCTTTGGATGGCTTGGTAATTCCGCGGAAATCGCGTCAGTTCGGCCTTGTAATGGGAAAGGCGCGTGGGTAAATTATCGGGTGTCATATAGGCAAGGCTTCGCAGACGATTTTCAAGATTATTGAGCTCCCTTACCTGGGAACTCATGGCATAGGGGCGCATAATGCTATGGATATTGAGATATTGATTGTCATGAAATTGATTCAGGGCCCCAAGCAGTTTTTTTATTTCCGGATTCCCATCCCTATGGATATTGATTTCTGGGTACTTTTCAATACGCTTCTTGTGCTCTTCCATCACTTTATCGGCAATAGATACTTTTTTTTCGATTTTGTTTTGGTTTTTCGCCGCGATTTTTGTTTCTTCTTTTTCGATAAGTTCTTCGATGACGCTGATTTCCGCCAACAGGAAATTGGAAACATCCATTCCGCTTTTTAAGGTAGATATATAGCGTTGTTCAAAGGCTTGTCGGATCTTGCTTGCCTTGAAAAAATGCTTACAATAAAAATCATATTTTTCACGTATTTTGGAGATAACCTGAGAGATTTCCTCGGCGCTTAGTTTTTTCATTGCCATTTTGTACCTCAATTTAATGCATTGTTTGGGAGATACAGAAACTTTGGCGGGATTAGCCGAATGTCCGCTTCAAAGCTGTATTTTATGTCCCCATATTAGAGTAGGCTCTGTATTGGGCGATACTTTTATATGCGCCTTAATAGCCCTGAATCTGCAATAAAGATAGGATGGTTACAGCATCGTGCGGTGAATAAATTGAATCGCGCGCATGATTAACCCCATCTTCAGATATTTTGTATGACAATTCTGATTCTATCCATCAGAATTTCCTTTACATTATCGGCTGTTTTTTGGTTTTTCTGAAATTGATTTTGATTTTGCTTGCTATTTGGGGGTGGATGGGGGTAAAGTTAATTTTGTTCACAGATGAATTTAGATGTTTTTTTATTATTTGGAGTTAAATAAATGGGTTGCTCAAGATTTATTTTTTTATGAATTCATTTTTTGAAAGCCAAGCTTTGCTTGAAAAATAGATAGTGATCTCTTATATTATTATAGAAAGGACTTGTTAACGGGTTTTGATGTTAATAAGGGGAAGAGGGAGTAACTTATGGATAAAATAAACGAAAAGATTGGTGAAGGCTTGGTGAGAATCGGTGCCATGACTAATGAGCAAGTCGATGATGTTTTGAAACGCCAACGAGATGGTGATGAACGACTTTTTGGAGAGATTGCTGTGGAATTATCCTATGTTGATGTAGACGCGATTATTGATTATCTTAAGGTAAGAAACGAGGAATAAAAATTATGCTTGTACCTGCTGAGGTGTGGACTTTAGCAAAAACAGAAAACGGCAGTGCGGTTTTGATAAAACCCAGTGGTTCAGATATTGCCGTGCCTATTTTCATCGGTCATGCCGAAGCTCACGCGATTTTAATCGGCTTGGGAGATGTCCCCATGCCCCGTCCCTTGACTCATGATCTTTTTCTTTCAACTTTATCACAATTAAATGCTGATGTGAAAAGAATTGAAATAACAGATCTGAATGAAGGTACTTTTTTTGGCCGACTGGTTATTATGCAAAACAACAAGGAAATATCAATTGATGCTCGTCCTTCCGATTGTATTGCCATGGCTGTTAGAATTAAATGTGATATTTATATAGACGAAGCGGTTGTGGATGAGGCTGGAATATCCATCACATTTTTAAATGATAATCAGGATGATATTGTAAAATCCGATGATCGGGAGGCCAAAATTTCATCTTTAAAAAAGCTTTTAGATAATGCGGTTGAAGAAGAAAATTATGAAGAAGCGGCCAAATTACGAGATAAAATCAAGGATCTGGAGGGTACTTCCAGTTGATGAGGCAAATTAAGCAACGATTTTTGATGAATTTTATCTGCTTTACTGAAAAACTATAGGTGTTGAATGCTAGGTTAATGGGCTTTTGACCGGGTTTGGTTCTTTTTATTAATGAATAGGCTTCATGCATTCTTCAGGCTTTGAGATTATATTAAGTATAAAACATAGATATAGCTAAATATAGAAAATATGACTCATTATCTCTTTTTTATTTTGTTGCAGAAAGGTTAGTTGTGCGGCTCAATGGTGTTATCCTGAAGTACGGTTCCGCGAAGCATCTCGTATCGAAAATGCCGCGTTTTGGGTTATTAAAAATCTAACTGAATGGGCTAATTGTAAAAGTCCTGACATTAGCAGCGATTAGTATACAATTAACTATCTATCCGGCAATAAAATGACTTATCCGCAATGTCATAATTTTTTCAAAATATCAGTTTTGAAAGAGCCTCGAATAAGTGTTGTTTTTGTTGCTAAAATTCTACTTGCCCTACTCACATTTACCAAAATCCACCGTGAAATGTGGGTTAAATATAATTATTTTTGAATAAAAAGGTTTTTTCGCTGTATCTTGAGTAAAGGAAAGGATTTTTATGAAAAAAGTATTATTTTGGGCCCTATTAACAGGGATGACTTTGAGTTTATCTGCTCAATCGGATTTTATCAATTATGAATCCAGTTTTAAGCAGATGCCGGCTTCTCCCGGCGCGACTGATACGGGTTTGTATGGTTTTTATAATCCTGCGATGGCTTCCACAACGGCTTATATCAATAGTACATTTTCTTTTTCTTCGCCCGATTTGCTTGAGCTGTCGGAGGTCGATTCCTGGGGTTGGTATTTAGGTTTACCGAATTTCTCACTTGGATTCATGGGTGAAGCGAAAAGCAGGGATAACTGGAATACATTAATGCGTGTGGCCGGCAGTTTCGGTCATTCTGCCTATTCCATGGGATTAGCATTTGATTGGGACATGGATTTTCCGGGTGGGGACGGCAGGCCTGTTTCCATGGGAATCGGTTCTTTGATGCGACCTTTGCCTTATGTCTCATGGGGAATTTGGGCTAATTTTGATTTTCATGCAAGCTATCAGCAATTCGGTTCTGATTTGGCCATTCGACCTTTTGGGAACAAATGGTTAACTGTATTTGGTGATTACTGGTTGACCAACCCGGGGAGTTTTATGAATGCAATTGATCCTGAGTATTTTTCCTATAGTTTTGGAGGTTCGGTTGAAATTCCAGGGGTCGATGGTGTCTCCTTTTCAGCGCGTTATTTTCCTGAAAAAGGGAATTTGACTTTGGGTGGAAAATATTCAATGGGTTTTTCTTCAACACAGTTTCAATCGAGCCTTGAAGGTGAAATGAATAAGCTTCCATTTTCGTTATCCTTGCGGGCTGGCGGACGGGAAAAAACCTTTATGGACACAACTGTATATAAAAAATCCGCTTATGTGAGTTTGAATCTTTTGCAGGGTGTGTCCTATCATAAAAACATTATGCAATCAGGATCGACCTTGCTGAGTATGTTAAAGGCCATCGATAACGCGAAAAAGGACCCGAGAATCGCGGGTATTAAAATTAACACTTCGGGCATGTATTTGCCCCAGGATTTTTACTATGAACTCCGTGAGAAACTGCTGGATTTTAAAAGCGCGGGTAAAAAGATAGTGATGTATATTGATCGCGGGAATATGAATAACTATTATCTTGCCAGCTGCGCTGACCATGTGGTTATGGATCCCCTTGGAATGATGTCTTTAAGAGGTTATGCTGTGCTTCGCACTTATTATAAAGGCGCTTTGGAAAAAGTGGGTGTGGGTTTTGATGAATATCGCTTGTTTGACTATAAATCTGCCAATGAATCCTTTTCTCGTACTGATATGTCAGCTGGTGAACAGGAGCAATGGGAAAAATATCTCAATGTTATTTATACTCATGTTAAGGCCGAGATCATGAAAGCCAGGAATTTGTCCAGCGAGAAATTTGAACTTCTTGTGAACGATTATAATTTGATTAGTCCCCAGATGGCGATAGACTCGTCTTTGGTAGATTCCTTGGGCCGGTGGGAAGATATAAGTGATATCATTAATGACAAAATAGAAGGCCGAAGGATGGATACTGTGCCTGTTTTTTATTCTTCCGATGAGATTAAGACTTATGATGAACAATGGGGAAAAACCCCTGCAATTGCCCTGGTTTATGTGTTGGGTGTTTGTGATATGGATAGCGGAATTCGAGCTCGTTACTTAAAGGATGAACTAAAAGCTGTTCGAGAAGATGCCGAAATAAAAGCTGTTGTCATTCGAGTTGATTCTCCGGGAGGAGATGCTTTGGCCTCGGACCTGGTAGCCGAAGAAATACTTAAAATGAAAGATGAGAAGCCTGTTGTTATTTCTCAAGGCTATGTGGCGGCTTCGGGCGGATACTGGTTATCCATGTACGGGGATTATATATATACCACTCCCTTTACATTGACTGGTTCCATTGGTGTTGCGGGCGGCTGGCTTTACAATAATGGGCTAAAGGAAGAATGGGGTATATCAACCGATAAAGTGCAGGTCGGAAAACATGCGGATATGGGCTATTCTTTTAGCGTGCCTTTTCTCGGTGGCGTGCTGCCTGATAGAAATCTGACAGAAGATGAAAAACAAGCCCAATTAAAATATATGCGCGATTTATATGATGTTTTTCTTCAAAAAGTTTCTGAAGGGCGTGCTATGGACAAGGACACTGTGAATGACCTTGGCCAAGGGAGAATCTGGTCTGGACCAGATGCAGTTGACAATGGTCTGGCCGATGGTATTGGCGGTTTGGAAAAGGCAATTGTCTGGGCTAAAAAAGAGGCAGGAATAGATGAAAAACAGAAAGTTAATATTATAGAGTTTCCTAAAAATCTTTCATTTAATATTAATGTAATGGATTTTCTGGTTGGTTCTGGTTCAGCTTCTTTGGTGGGGCAGGCAAATTATCAAGCCTATTTTGAATATTTACGTAAAAACAATGGAATTCCACAGGCAATCATGTCCATGGAAAATATGAGCGCGGCATTACCCGATGGGTCTGTTATTGATGGTTATTTCGATGATTCTGTAAATAAATAGATTTTTACGCGCCCTGTTCTGATTCATAACAGGGCGTGTTTTTCTTCATTAGTGATTCTTGGCTGAGTCTCTTACCTGGGTTAAATAGAGATTTTTTTTAACCCACATTCCGCAGTGAATTTGGTTTGTTTTTTATATTATTAAGAAACAAGATTTTTTCAAAATGGCAGTTTTGCAGGCATTATCAAAGTCGGGATAAATTATCTTATTGCCGGATAGTCAGTTAATATTTTACAGCTGTCTGTTAATGGCTCGTGTCAGGACTTTTGCATTTAGCTCGCTAAAATAGGAATTATTTTTCTGGCGTGGAAAGCGGATTATTCGTTTTCCATCAAAAACTCTATGGCTTTTTCTTTGTTTCTGAATAATTTTATATCGTATCCTGCATTTATCATTACAGTTTCCACAAAATCATGGGAATGATCATTTTCAGCCACAACATAGGCGACTCGCGCGGAAATATGAATTTCCTTGTTGTCTTTCATGTCGTTGTAGGCAAAGTCATAATTGTCGGCAATGCTCTTTTTGTTCCTGGCATTTACCATATCCATGAGGTAGCTGTTCAGATTATTTTCGTCACCTATTTTATTGGCTTCGATACTGTACTTCATCAGGTTTTCCAGATCCAAATCGCCGGATACTACCATGATAACATATTTTTTATTGTCGGAAAGTGTTATTTTGCATTCCATATTTTTCCCATTTAATAGTTGTTACACTATTATACAGGAAATTGGTATATTTTACAACAAAATTATTAATTCCGAGGTATATGTGTGACAAGGGGTTTCAGGAATTTTCCGAATGCGCGAATGAGAACAATTTTTACCGCTCATTGTATTTGGTTTGTGTCTGATGCAGGGCTTTGTACTATGATTCTGGAAAAAGGGACAATCGCAGTTGGCCTAGGCCAACCCTGTTCATAAACAAAAGGCCATAAACCAGGCGAGATTCTTTGTCGTACCTCCTCAGAATGACAAGTGGTTAAAGCAATATTCTTTTACCAGGATTGCCGGTAAATCGGCAGGGCAATGGCATTACCAGTTTGATATCTGTTTTGCCATTCCGAGCTGCTCCCCCGTGGTCATTCTGAGCGGAGCGAAGAATCTCATTTGGCCTAGGCCAACCCTGTTCATAAACAAAAGGCCATAAATCAGGCGAGATTCTTTGTCGTACCTCCTCAGAATGACATCGGAAATTATTTTTTACACCTAATGGATAGTGACCCATTTTTTTAATTAACAATAATATTGGCGATAAAATTAAGATAATGCTCTTTTAAAAATTCAATTTTGAAAGATTGATGAACATCGAGGATATGTTATATATAGCTATCTGCTAATACCAGGACTTTTGCAATTAGCTTATATATTTATGAGAGCCGGCAGCCAGATTATTATTATTTTTCATGAATTTTCAAGCAGGTATTGGATTGCTTTTTCTTTACTTCTGAATAATTTTATATCGTACCCGGCATTAATGAGAACTGTTTCGATAAAGTCATGGGAATGATCGTTTTCAGCGACCAAAAAAGCCACGCAGGCAAACATGTTTATTCCTTTGTTCTCCTTCATGTCCTTGTAGGCAAAGTCATAGTTATTGACAATCGTGTCCGTATTGTTCGCTTCAACCAAATCCATCAGATAGCAATGAAGATTGTATTTCTCTCCTACTTGATGGGCTTCAATGATTCTCTGTTTTACGTTTTCGCTGGTAATCTTCCCGGTATTTTTTAGTATAATATACTTTTTATCATCGGATATTGAAATTGTGTAATTCATGAATGTTCACCTTTTTTTCAGCGTGGGTTTAATATTCCTGGCTATTTCAGGGTATTTTTGATTTTTTATAATATAATAAAATTGTTAACTTTACAACGAAAAGGTTTTACAAAGATCGATTTTGACATTTTTTTATTGCCCATAATATTTGATTTTATGGATTTTAATGGTTGGATTGTTACACGATGATGGGAGGGGGGTGTTTTTGCCGATGAAATGGTTTTTGCCTGGTCGGACCGATCAGGGACAGGAGCGTTACCCCGCAGCAGCCCGCCGGCCCCGCCTTTGACGTGAGGAAAAGGAGGAAGGGGCCGGCCAATAGGGGCTGCGAGGAGTTTAAGCGGATGGCCCGCCCCTTACGCCCCTGGGCCAAAGGGGGATCGCCCAGAGCATCCCTAGAGGGTCTATAGGAATAAGGTGAAATCGCCTTTTTACCCTTTGTTCTTTTTTTAAAAATACGGTAGATTTAATAATCAGTTTGTTCATTTTTACCTTTTTTGGAAAGATACAAATTTCTAATTTGGGTTATTATGGTTAATTATAATTGTTAAATTTCATCAATTTCGCAAAAATAAACAACCTGAATGGTTTTAAAGAAGAAAGGAAGCCGCATGTTACGGAACCCAATTTTAATTGCTTTAAGTGTGTTTTTTTTTACAGCAACCTGCAAAGAGCCCCAGATTAGTGAAATTCAATGGAAGGATTCCATAGAAGATGCTGTTGCCTTGGCTTTGAAAGAAGATAAGATGATCATGATTGATGTGTATACTGACTGGTGTACCTGGTGTAAGGAACTGGATGAAAAAACCTATGTTCATCCTGATGTTATTAAGGAATCGGCCAGCTTGGTGAGTATTAAAATAAATCCTGAAACCGATGGTGTTGAGAAAACCGAATTCATCGCGCCCTTTAGCGTAACCGGTTATCCGACGATTTTATTTGTTTCCGGCGAGGGGCGTTTATACGGCCGTATCGGTGGTTTTGCCGAGGGACCGGAGTTCGCGACCCGTATGACAGCCATTCTTGAGAATAAGGACAAGATTGATGATTTGATTTCCCGCCACGGCTCTGGCGATGTTGAAGCCAGCCTTGAATTACTGGAAAATTACGAGACCCTGGGGGTTAAGCAGGATGCCATTAATGTGATTCTCGATTTGAAAGCAAAGGGCCTTTTGCCGGCTGAGCCTGATTATTACATTTCCCTGGGTTATTATTATTTTGATAAGGAAAACTATACAGATGCCATCAGCAATTTTGATTATATTTTCACTGATTTAAAGCCCCTTGGGGAGACGTATTTTCATACGGTTTACATGAAAGGTTATTCCATGTTTTTGTCCGGTGAAAAGGCAAGCGCTTTGAAACTCCTGAATGATCAGGTTAAACTGGAGGAGAATGAGTTTAAAAGCCAGTTTTCAGATTTAATTGCTTTTTTGAAAAACGCGGAATCCGGGGTTGTTGAATAATGGGTTTTTTGGTGAAAAGGCAGCTTGTTGGCTTTAAGCCGCGAAAATTGATTATCAAATCGAGTTTATGGATATAGATTGGGGCGCCTTGTTGCGGCCTTATTTGAAAAAAGAAAGCGACTCTTTGAAACTCAGGCAGGAATCGGAGTACAGGGCTTTTGCCGATTTTTCCCGGCTTTCAGAGGAGGATCACGTTTTTGAATTCGGCTGCCGCAAGGGCGAGTTTTTATTTTATATTGCTTCCAAAATAAAAACCGGCTGTGGCGTTGATATTTCCACTGAGGATATTCTTGAGGCAAAAAAAAATTATTCTGAAAGAGCGTTTAGGAATTTACAGTTTTTATCAGGTCAGATAGGTAGTTTACCCCTTTTGGCTGATAATTTTTCGATTATTCTCTCTCGATTTGCGATTCACAAAATCTATGAATATGACAAGGTTTTTTCTGAACTGATGAAATTGTCTTCTCCGGGCGGGCGCTTAGCGTTGAAGGACCAGATAATGTTCGGCCATGAGACTTATGATGTTTTTTGGAATGATTTTGGCCGCCTTCTGGATGTGGGTCATAATCAATTTGCTTCTCGCGAATTTCTGGTTGACAGGCTTCATTCCATGGGCCTTGATATTATGGAGGAGATTCAGCTGACTCGATGGGTTTCGCTCAAGGAGCTGTTTTTTTTGAATCCAAGGGCCATGTCCCGCGGTTCGGATATTCAAAATCTGCTTAAAAAACAAATACAATCGATGAGGTTTTCAGCAGATTTTATTAAATACGAGATGGATGATCTATGGTTCAGAATCAAGTATTATCTTATTTTAGGCAGTTAGTCTCTATTGGACCCTGCTGGCTGATAATCAACTGAATCCTCGCGATGGAATGGAAAGGTTCCTGCTGCCTGGTAGAGATATTTTAGCAAAATGATAACGATTCAGCTGTTATGGAAAAATACAGTCCGAGGTCATTCTGAGGAGGTACGACGGAGAATCTATTATGTTTCAGGAGATCGCGCATTTATTTTCCCTGTAAACCCTGGTGAGTAAAGCCACTTGTCTATTTCCAAGCGAGATCCTTCACTTCGCTTTGCTCAGGATGGCAACAGCCTTTCTTAATGTGAAGCATTCTGGATTAAATAAATTCGAAGGATGCTATAAAAGTACCCTTATAATCGCTCACATTTAGAAAGGCTCGGATAACAGCAATGTACCTGCTGAATTGTTACGAAAAATGTCAGCCTCCTCAACTTTTTTACACTGAATAATTCAATTTGCTTTTTTCAAGGCGACGGCGGCTGGCTATGATTTCAGGGCTGTAGTCCTGTAACAGGTTCTTGAGTTTTTGTTTCAGTGTGTCATAGCCGAATTCACGTTTGCAGATTTGGAAATTGGTCTCGATCATTTCATTTCGCAATTCTTCATGGTCAAAGATGTATTTGATATCTTCCAGTGTTTTATCGGTGATGATTAGCTGGCCTTTTTCGTCATATTGGTCCCGGATTTCGATGGTCCTTAATCCTGTTACCTTAATGTCGGTTTTGTACACCAGATAGGTGGTTGTCACAAGAGGAGCTTTTGCCGCGATGGCCTCTAACAAGGCGTTACCAAAGCCTTCCCAAAGGGGAAGGTAGGTTACAAGATCGGCATTAGCCAGCACGTCTCGGTTTGTGTAGAGCTTGCGGCCTTCTTTGTCCCTGCCGCGTTGGGAGCTTACCCGGCCGGAGATCAGATGCAGGGGTATTTCCATTTTTTCTGCCATTTTGTTAATGTGCGAGATGTAATTATCATCGGGTTCATCACCCTGGTACAGGGAAATAATAAATTGAATTTTGTCCCTGTATTGGGGATATTTCTTTTTAAAGGCCCCGAGAAGCAAAATGGAATCCTCAATGCGTTTACGCTTGACAATACGGGTTGGTTGTATAATCAGAAGGTCATCATCCTTGAACCCCAGATCCTGCCGGAAAGAGCTGTTGTATTCATCCCTGACAACAGGGTGTTCAAAATCCTCACAATTGGGAATGACCTTGGGCTCGACCCGTTTCAGGGAGCGTAAAATGTGGGCCGCGTAGGAGGTTAGCACAACATGGTCAATTCCCCAGTCAAAGGGAGGCATTATCTCGTTCAGAAGGCTTTCTATATTATTGTTGCTGAAGCGGCTTCGTTCCCACCAAAAATCATGATGGTGAAAAATTGTGGCAACACGGCGTTTTTTGGAGAGCTCATATACCGCGATTCCTCCGATCAGTGTCATGGGCATGGCATTGGTGTTTTCAGCTATGATCAAATCAATGTTGTTTTGCTGAATAATGGAAAACATATGGGCCGCGATGGTTTTACCTCTGGCTAAAAGTTCGCCGATAATTTTATCCTGCTGTTCCTTGGTGATGGAAGCCGGTGTTTTGGTCAGGAAAGGAAAAATGATTTTTTCATAATAAAGTTGTTCCGGAAAATCAAAGGCGATCTCCTCAACCAGCATTTGATTTTCAGTCGCGATACTTTGAAGGGGGCTGTCGTATTTTCCGGCGATGGTGTAAATCTCATGGCCCAGTTCTTTAAGCACAAAAATCCATTTATCAACCTCGAGAGAGACTCCGTCTACGCCGCCAAGTTTTCCACAAATAATTGCAATGCGAAAATTTTCACCCATGTTATGACTCCTTAAGATGTTCTTGGGTGCGCGCGCGTTGCTTGCGCTTTGTTTGTCCAAAAACAATGATACCCAAGTATAACAAATTTTTGATTTTTATTCAAAGGCTATCGATTCTCTGATTGGGCCGTTTAATCAAAATTAGATTTTCATGGGCGTTCCCCCTTGGGGCGGGCTTTCCGCCACTCCGCTGTCGCTTCGAAGGTTTTCCAGCTGAAGTTATCAGCTGGAAAACGCTTTGTTGCCCCATTTTTGAAAAAATGGGTCAACATGGCTACAATCCCTAACGCGCTGCTTCGGAATGTTATCTTATTGGCAGCTTTAAAAAATAATGAAAATCAACGATTCATACAATTTGAGTACAATTTGTATGAATCGCGCTTAATTTTAAAGAGACCAGTTGCCATTTCAGATGTGAACAGTCATAGGGCTTGTTTAAAAATTTTATGCGTTAACAGCAAAATAATTCAGGATTAAAGGGTGTTCTGAAAATTTTGTTTTGATTTGACAAAAAAAGATTAAAAATATTTTGAATTTATTGGAAAAACCAATATGACTAGATTAGGCTTATTTTTGGGCGTTAAAATAATGAAAATAGACTTAAAACAAATAGTTAAAAAACTGGATCAAATCGCAATGGCTCTTATAAATTTGGAAGATGGCGATTTGATGCTCTTTTCCGATCTATCAGATGAAATTGATGATCTTGTTTCAAATTTACCTCAGATTGAATATTTATTTGAATTAAAATCCATTCTCCTTGGTATTTTATCAAAACTTTTAAAAGGTGAAACAGTTGATAAAGCCAACGACCTTCTTTCCCAGGGAATTGATTTTATCATTCATTATGTAAACCTTTTGGAAAAGTCCGGTGATTTAAAAGTTAAACTGGAAAAGGGTTTTTTTGATTCGATTAAGCTTTTTTGTGAGAAACATAAAAGCTTTGAAAAGGCAAGTTTACAGATTAATCTTCAGAATGCGAATGGCGATGAAAAAAAAGCTGTTAAAAAGAACAAGGAAAAACCATCGCCTGCAAAAGAATCAAAATCACATAGTGAAATAATTATCCAGAATGAAGCCTTTGAAATATTTATCGTGGAAGCTTCAGAAAAATTGATTCAAGCGCAGGATCTGATTCTTACCCTTGAAAACGATTTGGATAACAAATCGATTTTGCACGACTTGTTCAGGATTTTTCACACAATAAAAGGTGAATGCGGATTTTTGAAATTATCAACACTTGGGGAATTAACGCATAATATAGAAAATTTAATGGACCTTTTACGGAATGGGGAAATAAATAATAATAAAGACATTATTAATATACTATTACAGGGTATAGATTATTCCACTCGCATATTACAGGCTTTGCAGAATGGAAACATTCAAATACTTGAAAAAATAAATATCGAGAATTTGGTCGATATCATTAATCAGCAAACGCATAAGGTAAAGGTTTCTCTGGGTGAAATTCTTAAAGCCGATGGAAAACTATCGGAAGATGATGTGAGTCGTATTCTAAAGGAACAAAAGGATTCGAATTTCATGAAAAAATTCGGAGAGATCGCGGTAGAAGAAAACTTGATTACAGAATCGGAAATCAAAGAATCCTTGAATAGGCAAAAAGTTGAGGCGCCAACTGAAAATAGCATAAAGGTTCAAGCTGATGCTTTAATCAAGGTCAAATCCTCTCAGATCAATTATCTGGTTGACATGATAGGCGAACTTCTGATTGCTGAAAATCAGCTTGAAGAACACGATAAAAACGCGATGCAATTAAAAAAAATAACACGACAAATTCAGGAAGCAGCCATGCGATTACGGACCACCGAGGTAAAAACACTTTTTCTTAAAATGAAACGTGTTGTCCGTGATTTATCACAAAAGTTAAACAAGGAAATTGAAACTGAAATAATCGGTGAGGATTTGGAAATTGACAGAAACCTGGTTGAAACACTTGAAGAACCCCTGGTTCATATATTAAGAAACGCGGCTCACCATGGGATTGAATCCCTTGATGAACGACAAAAAGTAAATAAACCCCTTGAGGGCAAAATAATCATTCGTGCCGAACGAACAGGAAACAGCATTTTGATTTCCATTAAGGATGATGGCCGAGGGCTGAATAAAGAAAAGATTATTTCAAAGGCCATAGAAAAAAAAATTATTACTCCTGTACAGGCAGAAGAATTAAGCGACATAGAAATTCATAATTTGATTTTTACCCAAGGCTTTTCAACAGCAGATGAGGTAGATCTGGTTTCCGGCCGGGGTGTAGGAATGGATATTGTCAAAACAGTCGTAATAGGCCATCGAGGCCGTATTGAGGTGAGGACAGAACCTGGTTTAGGGTCTGAAGTAAGGATGCTTTTCCCCTTAAGCACTGCCATTATAGATGGAATGATTGTGGAGTCTTCAGGAATCTATTTTATTATTCCTGTGTCCAATATTATTGAATCGCTGAAAATGGAAGACAACATGGTGTTTCGCGTGAAAGACAGCACGGAAGTGATAAAATTGCGTGAGGAAATTATACCCATTATTAATATCAACGATTTTTTTAACCGGAATGGCAGCGATGGAAACAAGCGCAGATTGGCAGTCATCGTGGAAAACAACGAAAAGAAGAAATTTGCTTTTATAGTAGATAATATCATAGCCAAAAAGGAAATTGTTATTAAATCCTTGGGCAGCAAATTCGAAGAACTCGATGGCATTTCATCAGGAACGGTTTTGCAAGGCGGAAAAATCGGTTTTGTTTTGGATGTTGAACAAATTGTAAATATAAAAGGAGTAGAGTTGGTTTGAAACTCGGAAAAAGAATTCTGTTTGGAAGTTTTATCATCGTACTTCATTTTTCCTATTTTCTCTTATTTGTTTTTGGGTTGAACCTCGCGGCTTTGGTTGCAGTGGGGGCTGGAGGAGTTATTTGTTTGGCATTTTTTTATTTTCTATCGAAAGAAAACAATAAATCGAAAAAAATGAATAAACAGGAAATGTGTAAAAAGGCTTTGCAGCTGCAACAAATAACAGAAGAATTGCTCTCGGTCTTTTTTAAGTATTTTGATAATTCCTTTTTGCTTATTCATAGTTTGTTCAAGGAAAAACGGATTTTTCTTGGCAACGAAACCATGGATGCTCAAGCCTATTTGAACGATATTGTTGAAAAGAATGGAATTAAATTATTCACAAAAGAAAAAGAACCCCTTCGGGCTTTGGATGAAATGGATGAAAAGGCCATTGTTGAATCAATTGAATCGGTGAGCGTTCACGCGGAAAATATTATTAATATGATAAACTCTGTGATGAATAATCTGTTTGCCGATAATCAGAGTCGACTGAATACCTATATTCAAAAGGATCTTTTGCAAAAACATCTTGTTGAAAATCAGTATTATTCCGAGCTTGTTTGTGAGTTTCTTCACGCTATTGTGGATAATATAAATTTAACTTCAAGACCTTTAAGTGAAGAAATTTATAATATTAAAAAAAGCGTAAGCATGTTTCTGGTTAATTTATCCTCCTGGAAAAATGAACTTACAAGTTCTGATAGTGGCAAGGATTTTGGTAATGTTATCAATAATTATAATTTGCAAAATGAAGAGTTCAAAAAAACTTTCTCGCAAATAGATGAAAATTACAAAAAGCTGGAAGCAGACCTGGACAAGATTAATGTGACTATTTCCAGGATCAGTGAAAACTCCAATCAAATTCAGGATATTGCTGAAAAAACAAAGGTCCTTTCCATAAATGCCTCCATCGAGGCCGCGAGAGCAGGTGTGTACGGAAAGGGTTTTAAAATTATTTCCGGTGAAATCAGCAAAATGTCTGAAGATACACAAAATTTTGTTCATGATATTGTTGACAAAATCGTGGACGCGAGAGAAATATCAGCCACCACCATTTTTGAATTCAACAAGGGTATTTCCGATGTAATAGACCGGATAAACAAACAGCGAATTGATTTTGAAATGATATATAAAATGCTGCAAAACTACTATAATGATTTTAAGGATATATTTGAAACAGTAAGCCAGTTTATACGGGAAGTGAATGATAATATAAACAAATTTAATCCGATTTTTCAACTTCATGATATTTCGATTCAGCAAATGGAGAATATAACCCGTATCATTAATCATTTTTTGCTGGAAGAAGACCACCACACACAAAACTTGATGGATCAAAGTTTTGTTACTCCAGGCGAAAATTTGAATAAGGAAATTTTAACCCATATAGTCGGAGATATTGAAAAGCGTATTACCACTGATTTAGAAATATCTTTATTAAATAAATTTACCAAAAAATATGGATTAAACAAGTTTATAAAATTAAAGGATAAAAGTGAAGGCGAAATTGAGCTTTTTAAATAAATAGGGGAGGAATTTGAGGCTATGAAGAATATTTTACTAGTAGACGATTCTACCGCGATTCGGAATATTTTGAAAACCAGTTTGTTTGGCGATTTTAGGATATTTGAAGCGGATAACGGCCAGGCAGCGATCGATAAAGCTGTAGAAACACAAATGGATTTTTTTTTAATGGATGTCAATATGCCGATAATGGACGGCCTTACAGCGTTAAAAAAAATCAAGGCCATGCCCCAATATGAAAAAACACCTGTTGTTATGCTTACCACCGAAACCCGGGATGAAAAAAAGAACGTGGCCAAAGATGCCGGGGCAAACGGCTGGATTATTAAACCCTGTGACCCTGCCAAATTATTAAATGTCATTAAAAAACTGATTTGATTAAAGGAGGCTTTTAATGGAGATTGCAAGAAGAAAGACCAATATAGGTGCCCGCTTTCTCAGCTTTGTTTTAAATGAAGAAGAATATTGTATCGAGATACTTAAAATCAAAGAGATAATGGGTATGACCGATGTAACCGAGATTCCCCAAACCCCAGACTTTATTCAAGGTGTTATCAATCTAAGAGGAAAAATCATCCCGATTATCGATCTACGACTGAAATTCGAAATGAAATTCAAGGATTACACATCGCGTACCTGCATTATTGTTGTAGAGCTCGATTATGAAAATGAAATCACATTAATGGGGCTGGTTGTTGACAGTATTCAGGAAGTGATACCCATCGCTGAGGATAAAATAAACAAGGTGCCCTATATTAATGCCAAAATTAAAAGTGAATACATCAAGGGCATAGCTGAAACCGGCGAAGGCATTAAAATAGTTCTGGATATAGACCGGGTTTTAAAGGAAGAAGAGTTCGTGATTCTTCAAAACCTTGAGAACGCTCACATCAAGGCCAAGGAAACGACAGAGAAAACCGGCGTAAAATAATTCAATATGATTAAAACAAGAGGAGGATATGATGAAAAAAGGATTTAGTTTAACATTGAAAATCAGTCTAGGTTTTGCCGCACTTATAGTGATCGCGACTATTTTGGGATTCATGGGTTGGTTTAGCACAGCAACTATTGAGAACAGGGTTTTAAACGCTGATGACACGAACAGAATCATTAAAGAGGTTCAAAATGGGCGTGTAGCTCAATTAAAATTCATGAGCTCAGGCGATAAAAGCTATATTGATGAAATTGATACATATAATAAGACAATAGAGACTACTCAAAATAATTTACTTCAGCGCCTTCAGGTTCAGAGTGATCGTGATTTGGTCAATAATTTTTCAACCGCCTATGAGACTTGGTATGAGGATTTACTGAAATATGCGAAAAATCTCGACGATATGGACCAAGGCGCGAAAAACATGGCTGATAAAGGAGCTTATTTGGTGACCACCATCGAGGAACTGGCCATGGATCAAAAAAATTACCTCGAGAATGAATTACGCCAAAACACTTCTGTTTCTGCTTTGATCGATCGTGTTGATAAATTCAATGACTCAAATGATCTGGTGGAAGAAATATTGCAAACCAAAAGTTTGCGACTGGAATACATGAGTTCCCATGACAGTCAAAAATTAAACGAGCTAAAAGCATTGGCGAATACCATACATAACGATATCAATAGTTTGCTCTCCCGCTTTGTTGTCCAGGCTGATATAAACAGGGCTAACACGGCATTAACAGCCCTGGCGGATTACAACCAGTCGCTTGAAGAATATGTTGAACATGTCACGGACAGCAATAATATCTATTCAGAGATAGTCACAAGCGCGGAAACAGCTATTCAGGCAGCGGAGGGATTACGGGAAACACAGAAACAGAAAATGGAAGACTTTATTATTTTCGCCAATGTCTTGATGATTACCCTGGCTCTCGGTGGCATGATTATCGGTGTACTCTTGGCTGTTTTTATAACACGATCCATCGTGGGTCCATTGACCAAGGCCACAGACACCATTCGTTCATCATCAGGGCAAATCGCGTTGGCTTCTAACCAGCTTTCATCGAGCAGTCAGGAGATTGCCAATGGGGCGACCGAACAGGCTTCCAGCATTGAAGAAACCACCAGTTCCATGGAGGAATTGGCTTCCATGGTAAAACAAAATGCTGGTAACGCGAAAGAAGCCAGTACCCTGAGCGATAAGGCGAGGGATGCCTCCCAGATCGGATTTGATCAAATGAAAAAAATGGTCGAATCCATGAGCGAGATCAACAAATCATCAGGCGAAATCCGTAAAATAATCGATGTGATTGATAACATCGCTTTTCAGACAAACATACTTGCCTTGAACGCGGCTGTGGAAGCGGCCCGGGCAGGAGAAGCGGGAATGGGTTTCGCGGTTGTTGCCGATGAAGTCAAGAACCTGGCTAACCGCTCCGCCGAGGCGGCAAAAGAGACAGCTGGCTTGATTGAAGAATCCATCAAGCGAACGGAATTGGGTCTGGATATTACCAATCGTTTGAGTGAGGGATTTAAAGAGATTTTAATGAACATTCAAAAAGTGGCTGATATGTCCAAGGAAGTGGAAGCAGCCAGCCGTCAGCAGGACGCGGGAATTAATCAGGTTAACAAGGCGATCGTGCAGCTCGATGAGGTTGTTCAGTCAAATGCTTCCAGTGCTGAAGAAGCTGCTTCCAGTGCCGAGGAAATGGCCAGCCAGGCTGATATTTTGCAGGAAATCGTTATTCAGTTGGTTAAAATTGTGACCGGTGTTGAGGAAAAGGTGAATACAATAAAGGAGGTTCAGCGAATAACTTATCAAAAACAACCGACTGGTGTGGCATTAAAAAGCGGAACAGCCAAGTATAAGGCAAGTCCTCGTAAAACCATAACAAAGGAAGTTAGGCCGGAAGATCTTATACCTTTTGAAGAGGATGCTGAATTTACAGATATAGATTGATTATCAATTTTACTTAATATTATTAAACCTGGCGTAACATTAATTATATGGCAGAATAGAAATGCGATTTATTAAAGTGAGAGGAGGATGGTTGTGAAACGAAAATTATTGTTGCACGATGAATTGATCGCGGCTATTTTGCCACAGGTTTTTTTTACCCTTGTTTTTTTGTTCAATACCGCATGTTATCGACATTATTGCCATTGAAATGAGTATTTTGGCCTTAAACACCTAAGTTGAGGGGCGTGTTGAAATTTGACTGTTGTAAATTAATAGAAGTGAGGAATAAAGCGTGTCTGATGAAGTCTATATTGATCCCAATTATATTGAACTTTTTCGAAAAGTGATTCATGAAAAACTGGGGATATATATCACTAAAGAAAAGGACTATCTCATCGAATCAAAAATCAGCCGCTTGATTAAGCGCTCTCAATACAAGAATATCGCTGAATTTTATCAGGCCATAAAAAATGAAGACAAACAAAGCATTGAGGATCTGATCCGTTATATAACCACCACCCATACCTATTTTTTCAGAGAACCCATGCATTTGCAGATTTTACGAAATGATATTCTAGTTCAAAAGAAAGAGAATGTAAAAATCTGGGTGGCTGCCAGTTCTACAGGAGAAGAAGTTTATTCGATTATTATAGAATTGCTGGAAAATGGCTTTCAGGATTTCAAGGTGATTGCTTCTGACATTAATAAAGATGTTATTGTGCATATGAAGAAAGGTGTTTATTCCAAGGAACGAGTTAAAAACGTAACTCCCGATTTGATGCGTAAATACTTCATCGATTTGGCACCCTATGGTCATGAAGGCTTTGTCAAGGTTCAGCCCATGTTGAAAAATTTTTTCATAGCTAAAAAATTGAATCTCGTGACTCCATTGCGTTTTGAGACTGATTTTGATTATATTTTTTGCCGTAATGTATTAATTTATTTTGATAAAGAAACACAAAGGCAGGTATTGCAGAATTTACTGGCCAATTTAAGCGATTATGGTTATCTATTTGTAGGGCATTCTGAAAGTCTTCTGCATTTGAGTGAACACGTAGAAACGGTATTTTCATCGGTTTATAACAAAAAGCTGGAACAGACTTTAAGAGGAACTTGAATATGCGCGATACCGCTGCTGGTAATAGGCAATATTATCTGAAACCTGGATATATTTATATTAGTCTTGAGGCGGTAGAAATAACAACTGTTTTGGGATCCTGTGTGGCTGTTTGCCTTTTTGACGGTAATCTTCAATTCGGCGGCATGAACCATTATTTACTTGCCAAAAAGCCCGCGCATGGAGAAACATCTTCCCGGTACGGCGATGTTTCCATCGGGTTTTTGATAAAAAGCTTTCTGGAATACGGGAGTAAGCTTCGTGATTTATCAGCGCGGATTATTGGAGGGGCTTATATGCGCGGCAATAATGACTCTAAACGTATCTCGGAAGACAATGTAAATATAGCGGAGTTAATGTTGAATAAATATGGAATCAGAATAGTTTCCCGTGTTGTGGGAGGAGTGGCTGGCAGAAAAATCACCTTTGATTCCTGGAATGATCAAGTAAGAATATCGACGGTTAATGAAGTGAAAAGCGATGAGTTTATGTGGGTAACCCATGGAACCGATTAATGTATTGATTGTGGATGATTCCGCGGTTGTCAGGGAAATATTGACAAGCCGCTTAAAAGCATTTCGTGAGATAAATGTGGTGGCTTCGGCACATGACCCCTATGAGGCCAGAAGCAAAATCGCCAGGAATAAAATCGATGTGGTGACTCTGGATATTGAAATGCCCCGTATGGATGGATTAACTTTTTTAAGATATTTGATGAAGCATTATCCTATTCCGACAATTATCGTAAGTTCCTTGACGGATAAGCGAAATAAAGCTTCATTAACAGCGTTGGAACTTGGCGCGGTTGATATTGTTCCAAAACCCGGCGGGCCTTATAGTGTTGAAGAGGTCATCGATATTTTGGTAGAAAAAATAATGGCCGCGGCTTCTGTGGATATGGGCAAAATGAAGACGCAGCAACAGAATAATAGTCAGCATGATCGTGTAAGTTATTCTTCATCCATACTTAGTAAAATCAGAACAACAAAACAAATTATAGGAGTAGGAGCTTCAACAGGTGGTACAAGTGCTCTTGAAATTTTATTCAAGGGTTTTGACAAGACATTTCCTCCAACAGCTTGTGTTATTCATATGCCGGAAAAATTTACAGCTACTTTTGCTGATCGCTTGAACCAGATTTGTCAGGTTAATGTTAAGGAAGCCCAAAACGGCGAAGCTATGCAGCAAGGTACTGTGTATTTAGCGCCTGGTAACAGGCATTTGGTCATTAAGCAGCTGGGAGCTGACCGGATTTTAAAAGTGGTTAACGGCCCCTATGTGCATCATCAGAGGCCTGCTGTTGATGTGTTGTTTAATTCCATGGCTAAAGATCTTGGGCAGAATGCTGTTGGAGTTTTATTAACCGGAATGGGAAAGGATGGCGCTCAAGGTTTGCTGAATATGCATAATACCGGTGCTTATACTATTTGCCAGGATGAGGCCTCTTGTATTGTTTTTGGCATGCCCAAAGAGGCTATTGAACTTGGCGCGGCCGATGAAGTTGTGTCACTTAATAAAATCAGCTTAAGGCTTTTAAATTATTTTGCTAAAGAAAAAGCCAAGTGCTGAACAAGTGGTAATTGACTTGTTTTTATGATAAACGAATTTTCGTATTTGTTTAGCTTTAACAGGAATCACTATTTTTAGCGTTAAGGATTGTAATAATAGCAGAGCTAATTGCAAAAGTCCCGACTTTAGCAATTAGCAGAC